>NZ_SRRY01000002.1:300000-600000 GCF_004792295.1 Pseudoalteromonas sp. MEBiC 03607 | reverse complement strand
ATGATCTCAGGTTACAATAACGACACAGCACAGCCAGGGCCAAGCAACCTGTTTTATATCAACTCGAAAAAGCTCACCATGCAAGGCTTTATCGTGATTGATTATTTTGATCAGTTCCCTGAGTTTATTGAGCAAATGGGCGCGTGGATCAGCGAAGGTAAAATTAAATCTGAAGAAACAGTTTACCATGGCATCGAAAATGCCGTTGATGCATTTCTTGGCCTGTTCGAAGGTAAAAATAAAGGAAAAATGCTAGTTAAGCTTTAACACTTAATAGCTAATAAAGCCTGTATCTTAATTGGTACAGGCTTCTTATTTTCAGTCATTCAAAATCGATAAATACGCAAGTTCTGCTAGTTTTTCTAATGATGACGTTGCTTTAGAATCTGGCTTTTTAGCATGAACAGAGTAACGCCTTTTTGGGATTTTAACTTGAATAAAACCATGATTGTTGGCCATATCAATACGCAGCATTTCACGCTCTTTTGGCGTTAAATGATTTTCATGAATCTTTTCAAGCTCACCATGATCGAGCCAAATAGCTGCACAGTTTGGGCACTCGTCTATTTCAACCACTTTTAGTGGACTAAAAAAACGCCGCATCATCACCACGTCAGGGCACTTCGGGCAATTAATTCGCGTTGCTATATCAACACATTCTGTTGGCAAGGTTTGTAAATGAGCCACCAGCACTTGCGCGGGTTTTAAACTTGGATCGCTAAAGTGAAATATTTGTCGGTTATCAAAAAATACGCCACCAGATTTTGATAAATATACTTTAACATCGCCAATACTCACTGCTTCAAGGGCTGTTTTAGTACGTGGGCAAAACATATTACATCCTTGTTTTTATAATTAATTTAGCGCTTTTGTTATTAACGGCTTAAGTGGCTCAGGTAAGCTGATGTGTCCAGCTAATACAAATTCATGTGCTTCATCTGACATTTTTTGCCATGTTTTACGAATAATACCCAGCCATTTTTGCTCATCGTAATCAGGCTTGCTACTTGCAAAGTCAAGCATGTAATGCTCAATAAACACGAGGCTGGCGATATCTTCAATCAATTGGCTATCAGGATTTCGTTTTATATTTTTTTTAGCAACGGCTGCATAAACACGCTCACAATCAGCCGTTGAATAACCAGCCGCTTTCATGAGAGCTGTTACACGCTCAGCATGAAAATCATATAAAGCAGTGCGCCATTGATAATAACCTTGCTTACCCATAGGAAAATCACTGCGCGGAGAGCGCCAGCGCTCAATATGTTGCCCTCGGGCAGCAATATGCATTAGCTCATCGGCTTGAGGCTTAAAACGATTGAGCATATCGGTCATACGCATGGCATATAAACCTTCTTTTGCAAATTCTTGTTCATCGACTAGAACTCGGTTTGGGTCTACTGCATTGGCTGTATCAATGGCTTTAATAACGGCGGTATACATCATGGGTTCTCATTGTTATTGCTTCAAAGTGATTGTAAATGGCAACAATCACTTTGGCTATATTGCATCAGGCGATCTGGTACTGCTAGCTTGAGATCTAGTTTTGCAAAGTTAAATCAGTAGCAATACTTTGCTTTGGTTTTTCTATCATGCGCGCGAGCTCTTTTTCGCCATCGCTAACGATAATGGTTGGCGTATACATTAAATCGTGCTGCTTTGCTAAACCGGCAGGATCAAGCTTATCGTAGCCTACAGCCACTAATTTAAGGGATCCTAATTGCACATTCGCTGTATCAATAAGTTTTAAAAAACGAGGGACTTCACGTTTAGAGTCATGGCACCAAGTGCCTAAAAACACTAGCACTTGCTTACCTTGCAGTGCTCTTATAGTACTTAGCTCTACTTCACTGGGTGAGTAATCATTATATTCTTCACTAAAAGCAGGATAGTCTTTAAGTAAGTCGGCAACGCTGATATCTCCACTATAAGGACCTGAGCTTGCAAATGTAAAAGCAGAAAATAACAATAAAGCGATATAAACTAATTTTTTCATATTTTGTTCTCTGAATATTTTTCTCACCATAACCAATTTAACAGCAACACTCCAGCATGCTATTAGCGTGAATCCTGTTTTTTTGCAGCTTAGATTGGCATGTAGAGTAAATGCGAACTACTATATTAGATATATCTAATATAAGGCCTTACAATGCACACTTTAACTACGATAGCGCTTTGCACTCTATTGCTTTCACCTAACCTTTATGCTGAAACGAATTCTGCTACCCTAGAAACCCAAGCAGCTGAGCGAGCAACTGAATTTGCCACTACGCTCAAATCAGCACTAGGAGCCGCTATAAAACAAGGCGGTTTAGTTGAAGGTATTAACGTGTGCAAAATGCAAGCCCCTGCCATTAGCGATAGCTTATCAACTGATGGTTGGACTGTGGCACGTAAAAGCACTAAAAACCGAAATCCGAACAATAAACCGGATGACTGGGAAGCTGAGAAAATCGCCCAGCTAGTTGATATGATCAGAAACTCAGAAAGCATTGATAATGTGACTTTCTCGACCAATAAAGATGGCCAATTCCGCTTTGCTAAAGCGATAAAAGTCGCGCCAGTTTGCCTCAATTGTCATGGTCAAACGATTGCTCCAGAAGTAAAGCAAGTGCTTAGTGAGCATTACCCCCATGATTTAGCCACAGGCTATCGGCTTGGTGATTTAAGAGGAATATTCTCTATTACCAAAACACTTGAAACGTCTGAGCCATAAAATATAAGCCTTATGCTCGCTTAGTTTGCTCTTAGCCATTAAAATACGCTTTTAAAATTAACCAAGGTGTTTTTATGTCTTTTCCTCCTTGTCCAAAATGTAATTCTGAATACGTATATGAAGATCAAAACAACTTAGTATGCCCAGAGTGCGCTCATGAGTGGGATCCAAATGCTGTTAATAACGATGATGTGATCGATGTAAGAGATGCTAACGGCACCTTATTGGTCGATGGCGACAAAGTGACTGTTGCGAAAGATTTAAAAATTAAAGGCAGCTCACAAGTAATTAAAATTGGTACCAAAGCCGTGATCCGCCGCGTGTTAGATAAAAAAGACCACGAACTAGACTGTAAAGTTGATGGCGTAGGAGAAATGATGGTAACTGCTAAGTTTGTTAAAAAAGCCTGATAGCATAATCAAGATTGTTATTGCTGTGAATAATTACACAGCAATTTCAATAAGCTAACTTTTTTAATAGCCAAACTTTTCAACAACAATCCCCGTTACTTCACAATGTTCGCAGCTCAACTGCCAGCCAGCAATCCATGTGGTTGCACTAAGGTTTCCTTTGCAAAGTGGGCAAACTTCGCCAGCAAACGTACTGGGAGTAATATCTTTAGCTTGCTTAGAAAACGGTCTTAAAAACCAAAGAATATTATCATCAATACTGATAGTTAGATCGTGGCGAAGCGTCTCGCAATAAGCATCAAACACCGCTTGTTTGTACTGTTTTTCGTCGTTTTTAAACAACCCACAGCCAATGCTCGAAGTGCTTTTCAAGCCTGAAGGTGACTGATTTTGTTATTTCTGATGCTATGCATGAATAAAGGTAAGCAATAAAGCATGCTTACCTTTATAGGGCGTGTTGAAATTTAACTAAAATTGTTTTGGTAATTTAGTCGATATAACGGCGGTAACAACAATAAAAAACAGCGATATAGCCAAACACGCTGCTAAGCCATACACCTGAAACACTAAGCCCGACAGCACAGTGCCAATTAAGCGTCCCATAGCATTAGCCATATAGTAAAACCCGACATCGAGTGATACGCCATCGGCGTCAGCCATGCTAACAATTAAGTAGCTGTGCAAAGATGAGTTAATTGCGAATAACACGCCAAATAACATCAACCCGCCTATCAGCATTGGTTTTACAGCCCAGTCAAAACCAATAGCAAGGGCAATGACCAAGGTGACTAAAGCAAGCAAGGATGCCCACTTAACTGTTTCTGCACTTGGTGATGTTTGCTTATTAAGCTTAATGATTTTAGGTGCAAAAGATTGCACTATCCCATAACCAATGATCCACGCAGCTATAAAAGCCCCCACGGTCCAATGATCCCAATCAAAGGCTTGTGATAAAAACACCGGTAGTGCAACTACAAACCAAACATCACGCGCACCAAACAAGAACAATCTTGCTGCTGACAAGATATTGATTGAACTGCTTTTTGAAAATATCTCGTTAAACTTGGGTTTGTTTTTGGCTTTGCCTAAATCATTTTTAAGTGCATAAATACTAAAACACCACACCACCAGCAAAGTAGCAGCCATAGCAAGCATTGCGCCTTTAAACGACATTAATGTCAGTAGTAAGCCACCTAAAAAGAAGCCCACACCTTTTAATGCGTTTTTAGAGCCCGTAAGTATCGCCACCCATTTAAACAAGGTGCCTTCTTGACCACTGGCAACCAGCATTTTAATTGAGCTTTTAGCACTCATTTTATTGAGATCTTTTGCAATGCCCGACAGAGCCTGCGCTAACATCACATAGGCAACACTCAGCCATTCAGGGGGGGCTGCCAACATGAACAAGGCTGCAACCTGTATGGCAAGGCCAATATTCATGGTTTTGTTTAAACCAAGCCTTGCGCCTAAATAGCCGCCCACTAAGTTAGTGACAACACCAAAAATCTCATAAAACAAAAACAGCATGGCAATACTCAAAGGCGAGTAGCCAAGCGCATGAAAATGCAGTACCACCAACATTCTCAATGCGCCATCTGTAAGCGTAAATGCCCAGTAATTCCCGGTGACAATTAAGTACTGCTTTATATCAGCGGGAAGATTAGCCAAACGCGTCATTGCTTTTAACCTTGTAGTGATCGCGCAACTTTACGGGCAAGTTCGGCGGTGCGGTTTGCATAACCCCATTCGTTATCGTACCAAACATACAGCTTAACTTGAGTCTCGTTGACAACCATGGTTGATAGCGCATCAACAATGCTTGAGCGTGGATCAGTTTTGTAATCGATAGAAACAAGTGGCTTTTCTTCATAGCCTAAAATGCCTTTTAGCTCGCCCTCTGCGGCTTCTTGCATCCATTGGTTAATTTGCTCAGCGGTGGTTGGCTTTGTAACTTCAAACACACAGTCAGTGATTGATGCATTTGCTAAAGGAACACGAACCGCGTGGCCGTTTAATTTGCCTTTAAGTTCAGGGAAAATATGTGTAATTGCTGTTGCAGAGCCTGTTGTAGTTGGAATTAAGCTCATGCCGCATGCGCGAGCACGACGTAAATCTTTATGCGGCGCATCTAAGATAGTTTGCGTGTTAGTAATATCGTGAATGGTCGTCATTGACCCATGTTTGATACCAATTTTTTCTTGCAGAACTTTAACCACAGGCGCTAAACAGTTGGTAGTGCACGATGCTGCTGTAACGATATCATGCTGCTTTACATCGTATAAATCATCGTTTACACCCATTACAATATTCAGCACACCGTCTTCTTTTACAGGCGCAGTTACAACGACTTTCTTCACACCTTGATCAAGATATGCCTGAAGTAGTGACTTTTCTTTCATCACGCCAGAGGCTTCAATAACGATATCGCAGCCAGACCAATCGGTGTCTGCAATTGCTTTATTTTGCGTGACGTTAATTACGTGACCATCGATGATCACACTGTTGTCGTTACTTTCAACCTCATGAGGCCAAATACCGTGTACCGAATCATACTTTAGTAAGTGAGCTAATGTAGCTGCATCACCCGCAGGGTCATTAATTTGCACAAACTCAACGTCGTCCCATGCAAACGCTGCTCTTAGCGATAAACGCCCCATGCGGCCAAAACCATTAATGCCTACTTTAATTGCCATTGTTAAGCTCCTACTTTTTAAAATTGTCTAACTTGTTTTACCGGGTTTGCCGACAGTTAACAGCAAACCGTTTTGTTTAATTGCAACAGCGCGCCACACGAGTTGGGCGATCATCCCCCATCGCATTTAGCCTTGCTAACTCGTTTTCTATGAAATTTGGTTCGTTTACCACGGTCGAGGTAATTGCTTGTTTCATCCACATAGGTAGAGTCGGGTTTAAAGAGTAAAACACCCACTGCTGGTGTTTTCTATCCGACAAAATGCCTTGTTTTTTAAGCTGTGCTAAATGCCTTGAAACCTTTGGTTGGCTCTGCTCATTAAGTGCCGTCATTAGTTCGCATACGCAAACCTCTTGCTCAACGGCGATAAGCAATAAGCTTTTTAAACGAATATCATCGGCAAGCGCTTTATAAAATGTGGTTGGCGAAATCGATGATGGTTTTTCTTTGTTTTGGGATTGCACAAACTGTTTAATTCGCTCATTGAGCTCTTGCAAGGTTTTTTCAAAGGCGTGAGGTTCAGGACGCGTTTTAGGATCAATAAAGTCCCATGCAAGGCAATGGCTGCCATCGACGCGATTAGCGCATTCTTTTACAGCGTCATCACATAGAGTAATGACGTAATCAAAATGCAGATTACTGACATCGTTTAAGTGCTTTGAGTGTAAGTCATCGGTTTTTAAGCCAAAATGTTCAATCGCCGCAAGCGTACGAGGGTCTACCGCATAAGGTTCGGTACCCGCACTAAACACCTCAAACTCACCTTTACCATGATGTTTAAGCAACGCTTCAGCCATAATTGATCGGGCTGAATTTTCTGTACATAAAAAGAGAACTTTCACGACTCACTCCATAATAATTTGGTTATATAATATTTTTGTTATATAAAGTACGCAAGTTATTTATTAGTTTAATGCTGACTCTTAGTGAGAGTTATAAGAGAGGTAATGATGGTTTATCTGGCTATTTACTTACTTAGGCTTGGGTGATTTTTTAAAAGGCTGCTTTAATAGTTGCAGCCTTAGCAAACTTATTTTGAGGACTTTTAAGAAGTTACTGATGCTCCCTTAAGTCTCTTTCAAATTCAGTTTCTGTTTTAACTGGAGTGCAACGCGTAGTGACTTCAGTTTTGCCAATTTTTTCTGGTTCGTCTGAGCTATAAATCGTGGTGTTATAGCTTCGATCTATTTCCCCTGGGCAGTGATGTTCTGCGGTCACTACATCCTCAAACTCACCCATTTGCTGCTGAGAGGCACAGCCAGATAAAAGGAATGCAATAAAAGTTACCGTGTATTTCATAACGAATCCTTTTCAAAAGTTCGGGGTGAGTTTTTTGGCACATTGTCTTGGCGTAAAATCCATTTTGCTATGTCATCTTTACGCATAAACTTAACCCTCTTGTGCTGCTTTGCATAGGTTATAAAGTCATCCAACGCTTTCACTCTGGCTGGAGTGCCCGCTAATCTATCGTGAGCACTGATAGACATCATTCTTCTGCGTTGTTTGCCCTCTTCGTAGAGCACATCAAACTCGTCCTTAAGCTCTTGTAAATACGCTTTACCAGTTATGGCTGTGCTGCCAGTGTAGCGAACTATATCGTTGTTTCTATAAGTGTATGGAACAACAACAATGTCGTCACTTCCAACGGGGGTTAGCGATGGCTCATCACGAGATAAATCGTCTATATGATAAATAAAACCTAATTCTTTAAGGATTTTGAGTGTGTTTTTTGAGTGCCTCATCCAAAAAGCGTTAAACCCCACAGGCCGTTGCCCTGTTACTTTTTCAATGATATTTGCACTTTTTATGTATGACTGTCGCTCTTGCTCTTCACTCATAGAGTATTGAGGGGTCCATGTTTGTCCGTGCCCTGATGCTTCATGCCCGCGCCGAACGACTTCTTTTGCTAATTCAGGATTTAATTCAACAGCTCGGCCAACCATATGAGAAGTTACTTTAATTTGATGCTTATCCCATAAGTCTAGTAGTCTAGGTATGCCTTCATTCATGCCATACTGGTACCAAGAAGGCGAAATAGTGTCAGGATAACCCAGCTCTTGCGGTGGAAACGGGCCAGGATCTGATGGGTCTTGCGCTGTTGCCTCAAACTGCATCGAAATAGAGATCACAAGTTGAGCATCATCAGGCCAAAATGCAGGTGTTGCTCCCTTCGCTTGCACTACACCTAAGCAACTAAAAACAACCCCAGAAGCAATTAAAATTGGCTTTAAAAATTTCATCATTTATTCCCTTGGTATGCTGTGTAGTCTGTGTAACCGCGCTCATCACCACCAAATAAAGTAGTAGGATCTGATATTTCATTTAGAGGTAAATTGTGCTCTAAGCGATAAGGTAAATCTGGGTTTGCAATAAACTTTCTGCCAAACGCAACATAGTCAACTAAGCCTTCAGCAATTAGTTTATCGGCCTTTGTTAATGTGTAATTTCCTGCAACCACTATTTTGCCACCAAAGCTTTCACGTAATTTAACTCTAAACTCATCTGTTACGATGGGAGCATCATCCCAATCAGCTTCTGCTAAATGCAGATAAGCAATGCCGAGTTCATCAAACTTTTTAGCTAAATATAAAATGGCATCGATTGCTTGCGGATCATCCATGCCTCTTTGTGTAATAAAAGGTGCTAATCGAATAGCCGTTCTTTCAGGGCCGATAGCTTGGCTAATGCCGGTAATGATTTGCAGCGCGAACTTTGCTCTATTTTCAATATTACCGCCGTATTCATCGGTACGTTTGTTTGATGTTTGCCTTAGAAATTGATCTATTAAATAGCCATTGCCTGCATGTACCTCAACACCATCAAACCCTGCTGCAATCGCATTCAAAGCAGCTTGTTTATAGTCTTGAACAATGCTCTTAATTTCACTGGTCGATAATTCTCGTGGTGTAGGGCAATCGAGCATATTCCCTTCGCCATTTTCATCAACCACCCACACTTGCGCATTTGGAGCAATAGCACTTGGCGCAACCGGCAAGCCGTCTGGATGAAAGACGCTATGCGACATTCTGCCAACATGCCACAGCTGAGAAAAAATGAGTCCATTTTGCTGATGAACAGCCTGCGTTACTTTGCGCCATCCGTTGATTTGCTCTTCAGTGTAAATCCCGGGAGTAAATGAGTAGCCCTTTCCTTGTGCTGAAATTTGCGTTGCCTCTGATACAATAAAACCTGCACTGGCTCGCTGCGCATAATATTCTGCCATTAAACTTGTCGGAATATCGCCAGGTTGAGCCGTACGTGAACGGGTCATAGGAGCCATCACTATTTTATTTGCGGTTTTATGATGACCAATTTGGCCTTTATTAAATACTCTACTTTTCATATGTGTACCTTTTAAATAAGCTCACTGCGTGTAAATAAAATTTCTATTTTTAAGCCATCAGGCCCTTGAATAAACACTTGATGCTCATTCGCTGCCGGCACTTCCCGCTCAACGAATGGTATTGAAGTTGCTTCTAGGCGTGCTTTAACTTCTGGATAATCAGTTGCAAAAAAAGCAAGGTGGTCAACTGTTGATAAGCCCTTTACATTTGTTGATACCGAAGCTTGGGTTAAGTAATCAGACTGCGATTCATTTATCCCAAACTTAGCTGCTATATGAATGCATGGCGTATCCAAGTCGTCATATAACCAAACACCATCAAAACCAAATGCTGGCCTTGGCCCCTTTTTAAGGCCTAACGAAGACTCTAAAAAATGAGCCATGTGCTGGATGTTTGTTGCTAAAAGCAGAGCGTGGTTAAACTGCATTTCTATCTCCTTCAAGTGATGAAATGAGTTTAACTATTTTGACTAAATTGATAATTAACCTTAAAGTTAAATCAGTATTCATTAAAACTGAAGAATAATGTCAAAAATTGATGATATGGCGCTTTTTGTTCACGTTGTAAAAGCGGGAGGTTTAGCCGCTGCGGGAAGAAAATTGGGGCTTTCGCCTGCAAGCATGACAGCACGAATTAATAAAATTGAACAAAGTTACGATACGCGATTATTAACGCGTAATACGCGCAGTATTGCCTTAACAGATGCAGGCGAACGTTTTTATAGTGGCTGTTTAAGAGTATTAGCAGAAGTCGAAAACACTGAAAACATACTTCAAGAGTCGCAACAAAGCCTAAGAGGCCAGCTAAAACTCTCTGCAACATCAGACTTTGGCCGCCAGTTTGTTGCACCCGCATTAGCAGAATTCATCAATAGCCACCCAGATGTTAAACCGCACTTAGTACTGACAGATGGGGTTACCAATATTGTTGAGGAGGGGATTGATCTGGCATTTAGATTCGGCAATTTGCCTGATAGTAACTTAATTAGCCGCCCGCTATATAATAACCGCCGAGTTCTTTGCGCCTCACCTAGCTATATAGAATCGTTTGGCTTGCCAAGGCATCCCGAAGATTTAAAAAATCATCGTTGCCTTGTACTTGAGCGACTCGGGCAACCACTAAATGACTGGCATTTTGAGATAGATAACACGCACTTTTCTATCAAAGTAGCTCCCCACCTTTCATGCTCAGACGGTGAGGTGATTAGACGCTGGGCAAATCAAGGCCATGGCATAGCCTTAAAATCATACATTGATATCAAAAATGATCTCAAAACAGGCGACCTTACTTTGGTGCTGGATGAGTATGTTCGAGGATTTAGCCACAGCGATAAAAAAAGTGTCGGCCTACAGGTGATATATCCAAGCAGGCAATTTCAACCTCGGCAAGTGAAAGCGTTTATAGAGTTCTTTGAGTGTTGGTTTAAAGAGCACTGCTAACTTTAAATAAATCGCAAAGTAGATTTAATCGTTAACACTACTTTATAAGCATATTCACAGCCATAATAACCAAAAGCCCCGCAAAGATTTTTTTGATGGTAGACACAGGCAAATGATGCGTTGCTTTTGCACCTAATGGCGCGGTAAACCACGAAGTACAAACAATACCAAACAAGGCAGGCAAATAAACAAAACCAGCAAAGCCTTCTTTTAATGTAAAGTACTGACTGCCAGAACTGATGTAACCCACTGAGCCAAATAGCGCAATGACAATACCGCACGCCGAAGCACAGCCAATAGCTTTTTTCATATCGACCGAGAAAAACGTCAGTAACGGCACAAGTACCGCACCACCGCCAATGCCTATCATGGCAGAGAGCCCCCCCGTGATGCTTGTATAAAATGTTAAAAGGCCTTTATTAGGTAGCGAGCGTGTTGTTTGGCTATCATTTTTACTGCCTAAAATCATTTTTAGTGCAATAAGCAATACACTCACAGCAAATACAATTCGCACTACATGTTCTGGTAATAGTGAAGCCAAAAAGCCACTGATAAGTGCGCCTAATGCAACCCCTGTCATCACCCACGGAGCCAATTGCCAAGGCACATTGCCATTTTTGTGGTGGGCAATAGCTGATGAGGTTGAAGTAAACAGAATTGAGGCAAGCGATGTAGCAATCGCCACCAGCACAACTTGCTCAGCAGGTAACACCTGAAAGTGCAGCAAGATCATGCTTAATATGGGCACAATCACCAAACCGCCACCAATTCCTAATAGCCCAGCTAAAAAGCCAACCCCGCTGCCAAGTACGGCGCAAGCAATAATAAGCACGATTAATTCGTTCATTGTATTTGTCTGTGTTGTTGATTTAGGGAACCGAGTATAACAACAATAAAGTACGGGGTTGCTCTCAAAAGTCCTGTTAAGTAGTGAATATTACTCACGTTTTATATGAAATTACTGCAACTCTAAAAAATTAATTTAGAAATCTAGACGTCCAAAATGACTTAAAAGCATTTTTTCACTATCCGTTCCTAAAAGTTTTACTAAAACAGTAAATATTTATGAATCTGCCTCATGTTTTACCTGAAATAAAAACGTTTTTCTTCATGATACTGAGCACGTATAAATTGATACCCAAGCCACCTCAAAGTTAATGACCTAGCGATTTAAGGAAGGTGAGCAGCAATCATTTATCTCAGGAAATATGGACACATTGCTATGAACAACGATTTTAAATATACAGTTAAAAGTTTAAAGCTAGACGAAAACTATCACCCATCTAACAGCACGCGTATTACAACTAACTTTGCTAACTTGGCACGAGGCGCAAGCCGTCAACAAAATTTGCGTAATGCATTAAAAATGATTGATAGCCGCTTTAATGCACTAGCAAATTGGGATAACCCGCAAAGCAACCGCTATTCAGTAGAACTTGAAATCATTTCGGTTGATTTAGAAATTGCGGGGAGCGCTGAAGCTTTCCCATCTATTGAGGTATTAAAAACCAATATCATTGATCACCAAACTAATGAACGTATCGAAGGAATTGTTGGTAATAACTTTTCATCGTATGTACGTGATTACGACTTTAGCGTGCTATTGCTTGACCATAATAAAAACAAAACAGAGTTTACTATTCCAGATAACTTTGGTGATCTTCATGGCAAACTTTTTAAAAGCTTCATAAATTCAGAAACCTATAAACAACACTTTAAAAAACCACCTGTTATTTGTTTAAGCGTTTCTGATAATAAAACCTATCATCGCACTGAAAACCAACACCCGATTTTAGGTGTTGAGTATCAACCGAATGAGTCCTCATTGACCGAGCAATACTTTAAAAAAATGGGCTTACAGGTGCGCTATTTTATGCCACCAAACACGGTTGCTCCGCTGGCGTTTTATTTCTTTGGTGACCTGCTGAATGATTACACCAACCTAGAATTGATCAGCACCATCAGCACCATGGAAACATTTCAGAAAATCTACCGTCCAGAAATTTATAACGCTAATGCCGTGGCGGGTAGTTGCTATCAACCAAATTTAAGAAACAACGATCACTCTATCACGCAAATCGTTTACGACCGTGAAGAGCGCAGCCAACTGGCTGTTGCACAAGGTAAATTTACTGAACAACACTTTATTAAGCCTTATCAATCAGTACTTGAGAAGTGGTCTGCTAACTGCACTATTTAATGAGAGTAAAAATGAAAAAGTTATTACCGACATCTACAGCAGGCAGTTTACCAAAACCTGCTTGGCTTGCTGAACCTGAAACCTTATGGTCACCGTGGAAATTACAAGGTGCAGAGCTTACCGACGGCAAACAAGACGCACTACGCGTTGCCTTACAAGAGCAACAACAAGCTGGCGTTGATATCGTGGGCGATGGCGAGCAAACCCGCCAGCACTTTGTGACCACCTTTATCGAACACTTAAATGGCGTTGATTTTGAGAACCGTAAAACCGTAACCATTCGTAATCGCTACGAAGCAAGTGTTCCGAGTGTTATTGGCCCGGTATCACGCAGCAAACCAGTGTTTGTTGAAGACGCGAAGTTTTTACGTTCACAGACCAAGCAACCTATAAAATGGGCGCTGCCAGGGCCTATGACCATGATCGACACCTTGTACGACGCGCACTATCAAAGCCGTGAACAATTGGCGTGGGAATTTGCCAAAATCCTCAATCAAGAGGCAAAAGAGCTCGAAGCCGCGGGTGTTGATATTATTCAATTTGATGAGCCTGCGTTTAATGTGTTCTTCGATGATGTAAATGACTGGGGCATTAAGTGCCTAGAAAGAGCAATCGAAGGCTTAAAGTGCGAAACCGCCGTACACATTTGCTACGGCTATGGGATCAAAGCCAACACTGACTGGAAACAAACACTGGGCAATGAATGGCGCCAATACGAAGAAGTATTCCCAAAACTTCAAAAGTCGAATATCGATATTATTTCGCTGGAGTGCCACAACTCTCGCGTACCCATTGAGCTATTAGCACTGATACGCGGCAAAAAAGTGATGGTTGGCGCCATCGATGTAGCAAGCAATGAAGTTGAAACCCCTGACGAGGTAGCACACACATTACGTGAAGCGCTTAAATATGTTGATGCCGACAAGCTTTACCCATGCACAAACTGCGGTATGGCTCCCCTCCCTCGCAACATAGCAAGCGCCAAGCTCAGTGCGCTAAGTAAAGGCGCAGAGATTGTGAGGGGGGAGGTTTTAGGGGCTAGGGGTTAGGTTCTAGGTTCTAGGTTCTAGGTTCTAGGAGTAGTGATCTGACTCCGATAAAGTAGACACAAGGTTTAATTAACTTGTTCGTACTGCATGGGACTTTTATACCCTAGGGTGCCATGCCTTCTTACTGAGTTGTAGTATTTTTCAATATAAAAATACGTTTGTGTTGTCATTTCACTACGACTCAGTTCATTTAAATTCTTTATCCACTCCTTTTTATACTGCGCGAAGAAGCTTTCTGAGCATGCGTTATCCCAGCAGTTGCCTTTTCTAGACATACTCACTGTGACACCTCTATTAGTTAACCACTTCACTGTTTCCTTTGCGACATACTGAGCTCCTTGGTCTGAATGAAAGAGCAAGTTCGAACCATCAGGTTTACGTGCTGACCATGCTTTTCTCAGTGTTTTAATAACTAACTCGGCGTTGTTTATACTGCTTGTTACCCAGCCAACAACCTTACGAGAGTACAAGTCAAGGATGACGCATAAATACTGCCAACCATCTTTACAGCGTACTTGTGTGATATCTGATACCCACACGGTATTTACTGCATCAACATTAAACTGGCGCCGTAATAAATTACTCGCTTTGATTGTACCTTCTTTCTTCGAGCGGCTTGTATAGCGTCTTTTACCTGACTTTGAACGATAGCCAACGCTTTGTAATAGTCTCTGCACACGCCCTTTACTGCAATCAAAACCATGTGCTACCGCTGCCTCCCAGAGCTTCCTATAACCAGGAATACAGTGCTCTTGGTCGCTGACATACTTTAGAAATTTCAGTAACGAACTGTTTTCTTTCTGGCGTGTGCTAGGTAATTGCTTTAACCATTTATAGTATCCAGCCGGCGACACAGATAACCAGCTGCACAACTTCTTCACTGTGCGTTTGGCGTCTGTGACCTTGTGGATATATTCGAACCTTATTCTTTTAGGCTGTCGAAGTAGACCTTCGCCTTTTTTAAAACGTCATTCTCCAACTGAGCATCTTCGAGTTGCTTCTCAAGCTTGCGAATTTGGCGTTCTAAATCTGTGTATGATTTGTCAGGGCCTTGGTTCTTTAGTGGCTTTGCCGTTTTCTTTTTCGAGGTCATGTGACTTCTCCAACTTGATAGCATGTCAGGATGAATACCGTACTTATTAGCGACCATCTTAACTGTATCTGTGGTGTCTAACGACTCTTGAACGACTTTTATTTTAAATTCGAGCGAATGTTTACGATATGGTTTTACTTTCATGATTACTGACTCCAAAAAGGTGTCTACTTTTATGGAGTCAGATCATAGTTAGCGAGTTATTAGGGGAAAGGGGAAAGTTGCGAGGATCGAGGTGTGCACCTACCTCATCCCTTGTCGCCATAAATGACGACCTTGTAGGTCGGGCTTTAGCCCGTCAAATTTTAAATTTAGAATAGAGCCGGATTATACGTAAGCGTGAAACGTGTTTCGCGCGCCCGAGAACTTAACCCCTAGCGCCATTGTTAACCTTTAGGGTGTTTAAGCTCAAGCAAGTCCCATTTGTTGCCATATAAATCTTGAAACACCACCACAGTGCCGTAAGGCTCTTCTCTTGGTGATTCATTAAATACAATACCTTTACTTTTCATGCTGTTGTAATCACGCCAAAAGTCATTGCTGTGTAAAAACAAAAATACTCGACCACCGGTTTGATTACCAACAGCGTGCATTTGCTGTTGATTACTGGCTTTTGCAAGTAGCAGGTGTGTACCGTTAGAACCCGGTGGCGAGACTAAAACCCACCGTTTTCCCTCGCCTAAATCGGTATCTTCAATCAATGTAAATTGTAATTTTTCGGTGTAGAAGGCTATGGCTTCATCGTAATCATTTACCACCAGTGCAACACTGCCGATGTGTTGCTTTATCTCATTTTTCATTACAAAACCTTACTGCATAAAACCCATTTGGATTATCAGTGTGCCTATTAACAAAAAACAAAACAACTGATTAAGTGAATGACAGTTTAAAGCCGCAGCACAGCAATATCAGCGGATAAAAAACAAGAAAATAAAGAATAAAATATTCAAAGCAAAGACACCAAAAAAGCTCAACCAATTGTTTTAATTGATCATGTATAAATAAACACCAGAAAAACCACCTCGTCCCCAAAAAGAAAAACACAATTAAATACAAAAAGTTAAAGGTTTTTAGGTACAAAACAAAAGAAAATCCAAAAACATCAAATAAATAATAAAATATTCTTGATCTGTTCTATATTTGTACTATTTTAATTTAAGCAGCGACTGTATAGGTGTTGTATTTCGGTCACTGGTAATTAAAAAGCAAGATCCTTTAAGGGTCTTAGTTTCGCTATTAATGCTCAGTAACAACGAGTCAGATTAAAATAATAACAAATTTGAAAGGTGCAAAATGAAAGCTCTTCGCTTATCTAAAATGACCATTGCAGTTCAGTCAGCAATGCTATTGACTGCAAGTATGTCAATGCCAACCTTTTCACAAGAGGTGAAAAAGGACTTACCCACAAATAAAAATTCTGAAAAAAATCTCAAAGATGAAGAAATCGAAGTTATTCAAGTAACAGGTATTCGCTCATCTTTGCGTGAGAACTTGAATAACAAACGATATTCAGATGTTATTGTTGATTCTATTAATACAGAAGATATTGCCAAAAACCCTGATAAAAATATGGCTGAAGCGTTGCAACGTGTGGCTGGGGTACAAATTGAGCGACAATTTGGTGAAGGCTCGAAAGTGTCTATTCGTGGCACGTCACCCGAACTAACCAATACCCTAGTTAATGGTCAATCAGCCAAATCAGCATCCTATTTACCAGGCCAATCAGAAAGTAATGCCTTTGATTTTTCAAATATTCCAGCAGAGCGTGTTTCTAAAATTGAAGTCCATAAATCAGCCCGTGCCGACCTTGATGCCGGTGGTATTGGCGGCACCGTCATATTACATACTAAAAAACCTTTGGAACAAGAAGATGGCTATGGGTATTTTAATGTTGAATCAGAGTATAACGACTCTTCAAAGAAGTATTCACCACAAGTATCAACAGCCTATAATTTTGTCTCTGAAAATAAAAAGTTTGGCGCTTCAATTAGCGTAAGTCATCAACAACGCAAGGCATTTCGTACCGGTTTTGAATCAGATGGTATTGCTGGTAATGAAGGCGCGATCAGCACAGGCTTTGCACAAACAGATGCAATAGAGTGTCCAACAGAAGCATGTGCCAGCAGCGATATCAATCTGCGCCATATGAACAATCATGCCCTAATCATTACACGTCACATGGCGTTAAATGGTTATACCTACGGTGACTTAGAAGCAGTCGCAAATAATGGTGCTTATTGGCCAACAGAAGATCCCAGTAACTCTGGTGTATGGAACAACTATACACAAAATTGGGGGCAACTAGATGAAGTGATAGACCCAACTTATATTGACCCAGTATGGGGGCTTTTTTGGGGTAGCAGAAGAGAAGCAGGGTTAGGTCAAACTCCTGCTAGAACATTAGGTAACATGGTCTACGCGCCAGCTTTCTCAACCGATGAAAGCCGCCTAGATACAACTTTAAACTTTCAATGGGCACCTATTGATAACTTAAGTTTAAACCTAGAGATAAATCAGAATAAATCTGATCGAGATAATAAAAATGACAATTTATATGCTCAACCACACCGTATTGTGCAACTGCTGTATAGCAACGAAGTGCCTGGCATCGATCCCAGACTCGTGATGGATCCTGAACGCGATATTGTTTTATCAGCAACCTACCCTATTGATGGCACAAATTTAGTTCGCGGTGCAGGCATGGTCTGGGATGGTAACAACTATTACGATGGCGATATCCGATGGGGTGAAATGATCCGTCGCGACTCAAACGATAGAAGTGGCACCGAAACTGAACAAAATCGCTACCATCTTACTGTTGATTTTGAACACAATGACTTTGTAATGAAGTTTCAAGCTGGTCACACAGAAGCAGAGAGTACCGTACTCGATCGTGGAACCACACTTGCCAGTCGTTATGGGGATTACGAAACGCTTTACTCAGGTGACGATGCATCTTTAAAAATCCCAACTTATGAAGGGGTCAATTTAGGATATGGATATAACCCCGATACCGGCAAAGTATATTGGGGGCTTGAGGCTGACCCATCACTAACAGGGCAAGCGCTTATCGATGCACAACAGCGCGCTAAAAACTTTTTGCTTGCGCCTACTAACGAGTTTTATTTACTAACAGGTGGCTTAAATAACTCTGCTCGCTACCGTGAAAACACCGAAGATTTTCTGCAAGGAGATATTACGTGGTCTTTCGAGAATGACTTTTATATTGATAGCATCAAATTTGGCGCTAAGTATCGCAATATAGAACGTACACAGCGCTACTATACAGAAGGAGCGCGTTTTCATGGCTATGCAAATGAATCAAGTGATTTCCCTCTCATTCTAGCAGAGCAAATTGTAGGTGGTACGGTATCTGGCTTAGACTCTGCGGGTCATGATATACCAAATGAATATTTTGATATCGACCAAGCAAAACGTGACTCATTGCTCAATGATCACTTTTTATTACTCAATTCAGAAGGCACACCGAATGAAGGTGCTTGTGTAGATGCAATCGCAAACTCAGCAAACCCTGAAAACTATTATGGCTGTCGTTCTGGTTTAACTGAATCGGCAGGATCAGCCTATAAAGTAACTGAAGAATTACTAGCCTATTATGCAATGGCAAACTTCAGTGGTGAAAAATTCAGAGGTAATGTAGGTATTCGCGTAGTCGACACACAACGAGAATCTGTCGGTAATGAAGTGGCAAAAGATGAAAATGGTCAGCTTCTTTCATACCCTATTGATGAAACCGACCCAAATTATGTCGCGGGTCTTGCTGGTTTTAATCAGTATTCGCCGCTTGTGCAAAAAAGTAGTACTAAAGACTATTTACCAAGTTTTAATATTGCTTATGACCTTGCTGACGATCTTGTTCTAAGAGCCGCCGCGTCAAAGAATATTTCTCATCCGAGCCTTACTCAGCTCAGAAGTAACTTTAGCTTAGTAACCGAACGTTACCGATTCTACACTGACGGTAGACAGCAAGATTTAACCCCAAATGGAGATGCTGAGCGCCTACCAATGGATTCGCAGCGCCGAGGATCGGTTGGTAATCCAAACTTAGGTTCATATTCATCAGTCAACTCTGAAGTAGGCGTAGAATGGTACTTTGCTGAGTCATCTATTTTTGCCATTACAGCCTTTCAAAAAGATATTAAAGATATGGTGCGATCATCATCTCAAGTTCAAGACTTAAGTTACCTAGGGGATGAAGGGAAAACAGATGATAACGGTTACTCAATATACGGAGACTACGTTGTTAGTTCTTACTTCAATACAGGTGAGCAAAAAGTAAAAGGGCTAGAATTTCAGTTACAACATGATTTCGGTAATGGTTTTGGTGGCTTAATTAATTACACTTATACAGATGTGCCGGATCAAAAGTTCAACACCTCAACCTTTTCATATGAAATAGCTGATATGACTGATACAGAAACTCATTTGAGTGATCCGTCTCAACGTGAGTACTTTGAAGTTACTGGGTTTAATACTCAAACAGTTAGTCAAACAGAACCTATGTTTGGACAGTCACAAGACACCCTCAATGCATCTATTTATTTTGAAAATGACACTTTTTCGGCACGGTTGTCATATAACTATCGAAGTGAATTCGCCAATGCCAGCTTTACAGACGGTATTCGTTACACTGATGCGCGCCAACAACTCGACTTCAAAGCGACCTATCAAATCCTAGACAATTTAGTAGCAAGCTTTGCAGTAACAAACTTAACCAATGAAAATGTTGTGCAATACATAAAAACATCACAAATTGTTAATGACCCAGTTATTAATAAAATGAAATGGATCGACGAAATTGGCGAAGATGGTGTCGCAACAGGCAATCGCGTTGTCGCTAAAGATGAAAATGGCAACAATATTGTTGAGTCTTCTGTCTCAGGAGAAGAGGCCTTTGCCATTTTATCGCAAGCAAGTGGTATTCCTGTTGAAGAGTTAAAACCTTATTACCAAAATCATTTAGATAAGATATTTGTTAATGAGTGGACTAATGGCCGTCGCTACTACTTAGGTATAAACTGGACCTTTTAGCGATTATTTTTCTATTAAGTGGTTATTAAAATAGCCACTTAATAGTTTACATCTAGCCTCGCACCTCATTTACAGCAACTCGATTAAAGTAACTACTTAATACTTGTTAATCATCTGCAAAATAAACAAACCTGTTCTAACGCCCAACTATTAATCTAACTTTTAAAAAAGAAATTCTTTAAGCAAATAACCCTCTACTAAAAACTTAAGCCATTATTTAGCAATACTTATTTTCTAAATCCTCAATAAAACAATAATAAAGAAGTAAGTCTAACTGGATAACCTAGCATCTTTTTGCTAAATTTATCTGAACCATGGAGTGGGATTTAGTTAAAGGAACAACAATGAACGAATTTGATATTTTCATTAAAAATATTGTTTTAAATTGCATACGCGAGCAAGGTAGCTGCAGTGATCTTCATGAAGAAGATGAACAACTAACTTTCTATGTGAACATAAACAGCAGCGATAATTTATGCTCCCAGAAACAGTTTAAAATAACTTACCCAATTAGTTACTCAATTGAGTCTGCACTTAGATACGAAATCGATTTACTTAGATACCTAGATTCAGGTGAAATAAGAACCCCTTTTACATCAGATATTATTGAAGTACTAAAATCAGAACTTGAGTATTTTGTATCAAGCAGCCAACCGCAGGGTGAGTACCATATTTGTTGATACCTGAGTGATAGCCTGATAAAAAAAGTTTTATCAGGCTGTTACTAATCAAGTTACTGCCATTTCTTGCTGTAGCAGTGACGTGGATCACTTTTATTGTATACACGCAATTAAATGGCAAGCTCTTCATTAATCTAGCCAAACATTGCCGGTTTGATGTGTCCAAAATATAGATGCTTTGCCATCACTACGCTGATAAAAATGCTTTACCTTTATCAGATGACTAACTTTTGAAATAACCTTTATATTGCCTTGAATAAACGCAATTACTCGTTGCTGTATTTTAAGTTTGCTGGTTCTTCCTGCTAAAGAATGCTAAGTGAAACTTTTAAACACACAACGAGGATGCTTTGATTGGCTATTTTCAAACATCCTCATTGTGTATTCCAATTAATTCATCAGCTTATTGGTAAAGTAATTTTAATTTGTTTGGTAATAAAAGCTTGTTTTAGAGAGTGGTTTTATTATGTCGTACTCTAGGCCAAAAGCATTTCTATCACCGCTTTTAGGTATAGTGTATTTGTCTAAAAGGACTACTCCCCAATGATTATCGCTAAGACCACCAAAGATCACATTGACACTGTCATACTCATCTTTTGTAATAGCTGCAACCTTATACTCAACCATTAAATCTCTGAGTTCTTGTGTATCAGCTGATAGCTCCATCAAGTTTGGCTCTGCATCAGGGCTTAGAATTTTATAATCGGCAGAGGGTACAAACCCAGCATATTTTGATGGTGTATAACTTATTAATTGGGTGGGAGAATAAAAAGTATTGTTAACACGGTACACGTGCGGCGCAGATTGCTGGACAAGTTTTAAAGTTTGGCTATTTTTAAATGCCAAAATTTCTGCCTCCGATACATCTAAAAATGACCGAATTAACTTAAGTCTTTGTTCAGTACACTTTTCTTTTTTACAAATAACTAAATTTGGAAGTTTTGTTCCAACTTGCTCTTTAACATTTAAAAACTGGCTACCAAGCACACCTAAGTTAAAGTTAGTGAACGCTTGCTTATCTTTGTCATTTTTAAATTTAGTGGCATGAATATCAAAGATGCTAAACGGATAAAAAGAGGGTAAGTAGGCAAGCTCTAAATCGGTTTGCGGCATCATTTCATCCATGTGCTTTAATACCGCGCGATACTCTTTATCTATTTCATCATTAAAATAGTCTGGTCTTTCAGCCAGTGCTGTAACAGAAAATAAAAAAGCACTACAAAGTAATATTTTGTTTAACATGAAAAAATAAATCCTTTTGATTAAAACTATTTTGAAAACCATACCATTTGGGTAAAAAATTACATAATTTTCAGTTGAGCCACTTTCAAGCTTGAAAGAAAATCAAAACAGATTAAAGCATTAAATTATTTATATTTTTTCAACATAAAATCTTATAAGCAACAATTTCATTATGCTAAGCTAGCTGCAATTATAAAAAATATCATTGATTGGTATCAGAGTAGCTGTATGGAGTAATGCTCAGATGATAAGGATATTGTGCATATTGCTATTTGCAACCAATGTGGCTGCAAATGATGTTCAGAGTGAAATCAACCGTGTTCTTTACGGTTATACAACATATTCTGAATCTGTCGAAATTTTAGCTAGATTAGAGCAGCAAATGCCTTATGCAGATGTGCAAGATGATGCGCATGTAATGGCATTTAAATGTTGGTTTTCTAATACATCTACTCCTAGCGGGCTTAGTGAATATAAACATTTTCTAGAAACAGCCAAGCCAATCATCCAAAAAGCAAATAATATTACCTTAAAACATGAGCTTGCTGTCTGTGAAGCAAACCAAGAGTATACACAAGGTGATTATCAAACAGCTCTTGAGCACTTAAAGCCTATAATCAACACTACATCAGTAGAAAAAACAACCTCCCCTAAGCAATTATCAACCATCGCTACTGCTCACATTGTACTTAACCGTATTCAGTTAGCTAAAGGCAACTATCAAGAGGCATTCGACTCTGCAAAAACAGCTTATCAGTTATTTGAAAAAGCAGGTAACAACTACGAAAAAGCACTCGCATTAAAAGAAATCGCCGATATTCACATAGCGTTGTACAACTATGAACTTGCAATTGAACAATTGCAGCGTGCTAACTTAGCGCTATCGAAATTTAATGAGCAAGAGCAATACAAGGTACTCGATTTACTCGCGTATGCTTATGAAGAAAAAGGCGACTTAATAAAGGCGGTTGAATTATACGAGTCGATTAAAAAAGATGTTCGTCGTTTCGAAAGTGATAATGGCTATTCTTACATATTAATAAAGCTGACAGAACTCAATATAAATTTAAATAGGTTATCTCAGGCAGAGCCATATCTAATTGAGCTAAAAACACTTTCTGTTGATGACTGTTGGATTTTGACTCTTTACAACTTCACTAAATCAGAATGGTACTTGGCTACAGCTCAGTTGCAAGCAGCCGTTACATCTCATGAGAAAATAGCCGGGCAACAACAATCTTGGCCCGAGAGCTTACAGGAGCGCTATTTAAATTTAACCTCACAGCTTGCCGCTGCAACAGGAGATACTTTCTTACAAATAACATCTCAGCGGCAATTAATCGATTTAATAAATAAAAAACAGCAGGCTTTAGCAAATAACATGCTTATTTCTGCCAGATTAAACTTTAACTATGAGCAACAAAACCGTGAAATTACTCGTTTAGAACATGAGTCAAAGCTACAACAAAAGCTTTTAGCAGTAGCCGAAGATAAGTCTTTTTGGCAAGGCTTAACGGTGATGATAACTTGCGTATGTTTACTGCTATTCGCCATTTATACCTTCAAACAAGTTCGCCAGAAAAAGTATTTTGAAATACTCGCTTTAAAAGATGAGCTTACCGGCATACCGAATCGAAGAGCTATTCTAAATTTAAAACGAAGTGTCATGCAGCAAAACAAACTCAATAAACAAGTCAGCTCTTTGATTTCTATCGATATTGATTATTTCAAAGCGGTCAATGATCAATACGGTCACGATATAGGTGATGAATTAATCATTTCCATAACCAATACGATTGTGCACACAGTCCGTTGCTCTGACCGGGTAGGTCGTGTTGGTGGCGAAGAGTTTTTAATTGTGCTTGAGAATCAATCTTTAGAAAATGCACAGGAGATTGCTGAGCGTATAAGGCTCTCTGTTGCCGAAAAGGAGCATACCTCATTATCAATAAGCGCTACTGTTAGTCTGGGTGTCATTGAAATTGCACCTAACGAAACAACGGAGCAGGCCGCGAAAAGGGTTGATTTACACCTTTATAAGGCAAAAGAAGGGGGGCGAAATACTGTTTACTCTTAACTTTTGTAGGAGTTCAACAACAATCAAATAAATAGACTTAGGTTTTAATAAACAAATTAAACATTCAACTTTGTTCTGATTTTACGATAAATAATACGTAATATGACAATAGTCATAAATCTGTAATTTAATTAATTCATAATTGGCGCTAATTTAATCACCTAATGTAATGAACAAGTAATGGACAGTGCCTTGGTGCAACTTTCGTTTGCACTCCCCTCTAATGAAGACCCTTTATGTGCAGCGCTTGCGCACACTATGGAATATGAACAATTGCATTTTGCTGCCAATGAGCAAAAGCGTGTTGTATTTTGTTGTGTGCTACCTGACGATGCTCACGAAGGTGATGTGATCTCTATTAGTGCAACACGCCCTGATGCCCGCGAGTCTGCCTATTTTACTGCGTACACGTTAACACAACACGATTTAGAACAGCACGTGATCAGCCTTACTTTAGAAAATGTCACGCACAGTGGCGAATTTGTGCTGCAATTAATGCTGCATGGCATGCATGCAACACTTAAAGACAGCGCCCAATTCGATGTTAGCATTGCTGCAAGCACATCAGCAGAACTTTTAACTAGCGAACAAGCTAAAAACCAAGGTCTACGCCGTTACATCAGCAATATTGGCGCAACCTTTTTAGCTTTTTTTTAGGGCCTAGTCAGCAAAGCTAATTTTACCCATGGTAATATCGGGGATCCCTTGCTCGGTATTACCAAAGCGTTGTTGCCCACCCGACAAGCATTCGTTCGCTAAAATAGCAAATAACACAGCCTCTTTTGCATCTGGATTTATACCTAACGAATCAGTGTTATTTATTACAGTAAGCTCTGGGCAATGAGCCATAATAATCTTCATTAATAATGGATTATGAACCCCACCACCACTGGCGTATACAGCCACATCAGTTAAGCCTTCACTGCATTGGTTAATTGCCTTGGCAATCATGACTCCTGAAAACTGCACTAAAGTTGCCATAACATCAAAGTGCGATAACGCTTGCGTATTTGAACGTGCTTGTGCCGCTGCTAAATAGTCTAGATTGAACACTTCTGGCCCGGTGGTTTTTGGAAACCCTAAACCAAAAAATGCATCATCACACAGCGCAGTGAGTAAAGCTTCATTTACCGCGCCTTTTGTTGCAATAGCGGCATCTTTATCATAATGAAGGGGTGCAAAGTAACGCTGTACATAGGCATCCATAATGGTATTACCTGGGCCAATATCAGAGCTAAAAACCGCTCGTGGATCAGCCGATTTTGGCAAGTAGGTTAAGTTTGCAATGCCGCCCATGTTTAACAATATGCGGTTTTCACTGGTACTTGTGAAGTACAAATAATCACCATATACAGCAAGCGGTGCACCTTCACCACCCGCTGCTATGTGTTTTTGTCTAAAATCACCTATGGTGGTAATGCCAGCAGTCACTGCAAGGTGATCGCTATCGCCAATTTGTAGCGTTGCATTGCCATATTCTG
The DNA here is from genome assembly GCF_004792295.1 of Pseudoalteromonas sp. MEBiC 03607. Taxonomy (NCBI): domain Bacteria; kingdom Pseudomonadati; phylum Pseudomonadota; class Gammaproteobacteria; order Alteromonadales; family Pseudoalteromonadaceae; genus Pseudoalteromonas; species Pseudoalteromonas sp. MEBiC 03607. Next base: position 574,525 of record NZ_SRRY01000002.1, on the reverse strand, counting down.
GGCGCTTATGTTGGTTTTTAGGGCAGTGATAAATTGTTTGACCATGACTGGCAATCACATCTATCTGCTCATTTTCGACCCCCCAAGAGGCTAACGTTTTTGCGACCATTTCACCATGTAACTGGCCAATCCATGGGTTGAGTAAAGTGACTTCTTCAAGGTCGCAATCGCGTTTGGCAAATACTCGTTTTACACGCGTTTTATAATCATCGTCATAATCGACGGTGGTAAACTTTAATACTTCTACATGGGTGTTCATACCCTGCCCTGATACTTCACACAGTGCGATATCAAGACCATCTAACGAGGTACCACTCATCAGACCAATAATTAATTTTTTTTCTTTTTTTGCGCTTAAATACAGTTTCTCAATATGTTGATGCATAAATAAATCACTTAAAATCAGCTTATTAGATGTAAATAAGCGGGTTGACGACTTGGAATAGTTTATATTTTAAAATAATAGATTTAAAGAATAATTATTGCAAAGATTTTTAAATTGCTTTAAAACTGTACCAGTGTTCTCCCCAAAAGGAGAACACGACGTATCATAACAAAAAGTATGACTCTTTAAATTAACTAAATGGTCTAGGTAGTAAACCAACCTGCGTTGATTTAAATGATAAAACGCAAGGGAATCATCATGAAAGCAAAGACAACAACCGGACATCGCTCACTATTGCTGCTCTCGCCTTTAGCTCTAGCTGTAAGTTCAGTAATAAGTTATGCCCACGCAGAAGACGCCGAACAAGTTAAAAAGCCTGAGGTGATCACTGTTACAGGTTCACGCATCCAACGAACTGAGCTGGTTTCAAGCAGCCCTGTCGTAAGTGTTGATGAAGCACAAATTCACTTAGATCGCGCAGTGAACGTTGAAGATATTACCGCAAAACTACCACAGGCTGCAGCAGGTGCTAACAGCACAGGTGCAACAGTGGGTGACTCTTTCGGCTCATCAACCATTGATTTACGTGGCCTTGGCCAAAACCGCACATTGGTGCTGATTGACGGTACTCGCGCCGTACCATTTAGTTTTCGTAACTCGGTTGACGTAAATACCATTCCTGCCGGCTTAATTAAACGCGTTGATGTATTAACTGGTGGTGCAGCAGCGGTTTACGGTGCCGATGCCGTAGCTGGTGTTGTTAACTTTGTTTTAGACGATGATTTTACTGGCGCTGAATTCTCAACCAGTTACGAAAGTGCCGACGGCGGTAACGAAAAGCTTAACTTTGAAGCTATTTTTGGTGGCGATATCGCTGATGGCAGCGGTCATGTAACAGGCTATATTGGTTATACTGAGCGTAAAGAGCTATTAGCTGGCGAGCGTGACTACGCGCTTGAAAACTCAACAGCCATGATCAACAGCGGTGGTTATTATACTGACGTTGCATCTGGCAATAGTATCGGTATTGCTGATTCTGGTGCTGTAACAAGTGAGCGTCAAACAGCTGATTTCACTCCTGATCGTTATTTAACTCAACCAATGGACCGTTTTTCTGCGGGCTTATTATTCGACGTTGATGTCAGCGACAGTGCCATTGCTTATGGCCGCGCAATGTATTCTAAAGTGACCGTAAATGGTGCTGGTGCCAGTGGCCAAACACCGATTTTTGTTAACGAGCAAGTAACCCTAACGCAAGACAATGCATATATTCCTGATGAACTGCGCAACCAACTGACGTTTGACAGTGAAGGCAATGCCCTTGTTAATGTTGAACGTAACCTAGGTTTAGGTGTGCAACACACCGAAGCGGTACGTGATTCAATGCAATTTCAACTAGGTTTAAAAGGTGATATTACAGACTACCTATACTATGACGTATATGGTCAGTACGGTAAAACCGACGAAGTAGCCACCATTTATAATAATGCGTATCGCAATGATAACAGTGGTAATAGTCGCTTTGCAGCCCTTGCAAACTCGGTAGATATTTTTGATCCAAACCATGATTTCAGTGACTTTAGCGACCCACTGCTATACACCACTCGCGACCGTACACAAAGCGTAATCTCAGCAACGTTATCGGGTGATTCTGGATTCTTATTTGAGTTACCAGCCGGTGCTATTGATTTTGCTATCGGTTATGAATACCGTAAAGAAACCGGTAAACAAACACCGGGCGATGCATTTAGAAACGGTACCAGCTTCGCATCTATTAGCGCATTTGATATGGATGCAAGCTTTAGCTCAGAAGAATTCTACGCTGAAATTTTAGTGCCTATCTTGGTTGATAAACCATTTGCTGAAGAGCTTAGCTTTGAAGGTGCCTACCGTATTTCTGATTACTCAAATACCGAAGCAGAAGACACCTACAAATTAGGTATCAACTGGGCAATTAACAGCGATATTCGTATTCGTGCAAACCGCTTAACCGCGTTTAGAGCACCTAACTTAGGTGAGTTTGCCAGCCCAATCACAGCGCTATCGTTATCATTATTTGACCAAAACAGCGATCAATTTGTACCACGACTAGCAGGGCGTTATAACGGCGATCCATGTTTACTGGGCACCGGTGATGCGACCCAATGTGCTGCGTTTGGTGCGCCGCCAGTTGGCACTGAGTTCGACTCAAGTACAGCAAAATATACCTATGGTGGTAACCCAAATATTAAGCCTGAGCAAGCCGAGTCAGATACATTAGGCATTGTTTACACACCTAGCTATTTAGAAGGCTTTGACTTATCACTCGATTACTACAGTATTCGCGTAACAGATGCGGTAAGCCAAATTCAGCCAGGTGCTGCGCTACAAAGCTGTTATGTTGACGACCCGAACCCGAACAACCCATTGTGTGGAGCGGTACTTCGCGATCCAAACACCGGTTTCATTAGCACAGCTATCGTTAATGACTTTAACTTAGCCGCAATTGAGCAAGAAGGTATCGACGTTGCAGCAAATTATGTCATTGATGCACCAAAGCAAATGGGTGGTCGTTTTAGATTCTCGTACCAAGGTAACTTTGTTACTAAACAAACGCGCCAAAACAACAGCACAGTGCCTGAAGTTGACTGTAAAGGAACTTATGGCAGTGCCTGTTCGGGTGACTTTGCCAGTGTTTTACAAGCTGACTACAAACACCGAGCAAGCATTGATTGGCAGTTAGATAACATGAACTTCCAACTTGGCTGGCGCAGAATTGGTGAAGTAGAGTATGCTGTTGACCGTTCAGAAACAATTTCAGCACAAAATTACTTAGACTTTGCCGCTGCTTGGCAAGTTAATGAGGAACTTGCTGTTAACTTTGGTGTCGATAACTTATTAGACCGTGAACCACCAACACCTGAAATAGGCGCAAACCACTTTAACACTGTGAGTGATTATAGTGTGATTGGCCGCTCGGTCGGTGTTTCACTAAGATATGCTCCAAGCTTTTAATTAATCCTACTGTTTTAGCTACACAGGATTGATCCCCTCAAGCGCACCCTGCCCGGTGCGCTTTTTTATTACCCAAAAATTAGATTTGCTATGCAAAATTAATATGGCAAAGTACCAAAAAAAGGATTTATAAGGAGTAACAAATGCCATTTAACCAGCAAGAGCGCTGCGCGCTTTTAGCGCTCAAAGGTGTGGGGCCTATGGTGATAAAACGGTTTGAAGAAATCGGTATTGAATCGTTTGAGGAGTTAGCCGGGTTTGATGCCAACACCATTGCTGAGCGAGTAGCGTCAATGCTGCATTCAAGTTGTTGGCAAAATAGCTCGCAAGCGAAAGCGGCAATCAACGCCGCTATAACGCGAGCAAAGCAAGGCTAAAGTTCAATCACTTCTATTGCACCGCGCTTTTGCATGGTGACATACACTTTGCTTTGCGTATCGTTAAAGGTCAAATTAGTTGGATGCTGGCCTTTTAATTGGTAGCTATTTAATAGCTTGCCGGTAGGCGATACTTCAAGCACCTTTCCAGCACCGTAACGAGTGATAAACACATGTCCTTGATTATTAACGCGCATGCCGTCTAAGCCATGCTCAGCAAACTTAATCAAAACTTTTTTATTGCTAATGTTTAAGTTCTCATCTAAGTCATATTGCCAAACTACTCGCTGCACACTCTCGTTCACATAGAGCTTAGTGTTGTCGTTATTAACGGCAATACCATTGGTGGTGCCCATGTTTTTTTCGAGTAAATGCGTGCTGCCATCTGCATTAATACGCCAAAGTTGGCCCGTTTCGTTCGTCCAATTAGGGTCACTTGCAAACAGCGCCCCGCTTGTGGTGATAGCAATGTCATTGGGTTGATTCATGTTGCTATTATGGGCGAACACTTCTGCTTTATTGCTGCCAGCAGGTACTTTTAAAATATTGTGATTCACGTAATCGGCAATAAATAAATTACCTTGCGAGTCAAACTGTAAGCCATTACCAACGCTGTCATTTGGTAGCCTTACAAATAACGATGTTTTGCCCATGTTATCAACGCGGCCAATGGTTCCTTGCTGGGCATAGTTCACCGCGTACAAGGCACCGTTATACATGGTTGGCCCTTCAACGCCTTGAGTAAAAACGTTATCTTTAACAAAGTCTTGGCTATCTATCGCTAGCGCAGCAGGCGAGCAAATAAGTGCGCTCAAAACGAAAAAATGACGCGTTGATTTCATGGTAATCCTTTTAATTATCTAAGCTGGTATACACTGCTAATATGGGATATTCGTTTTCACCAAAAGACAAAGTCAATGAGCGCCTTTCACCATCATCTAACTTAATGCCTTCGTCAAAGCTTTGCGGATGTACACGACGCCCATCAGCAAACAGCGCCATAATGTGGTCAGCCTGTAAAATACGCGAGCCTGATGCTTTGTTTTCAATCGTCACAACAGCTAAACGACGACCACTTTCACTGCTCATTAATACACTATGCACAATTCTAAATTGACTTTGCTTTGGGTAATGTTTGTCATCATTTTCAAATGCAAAATTACCGCTTTGCAGCATCACTGGATCAACCGATAACACGTCGTTATTTGCATAAGCATTAACAGTCACCAAGCCCACTAACAAAATACGCTTCATTACTATCCTTTTAAGTTAGCTTAATTTTAAAACAGCATACACCGTTCCCATATTTAGCGCAAAAACTCATCCTAAAAAAGGAGATGCGTTATCAAGTAATTACAATTTTAGTGTTGATTTTTAATGTTATGCCCGCAAAACGTTAAAGGCGTATCTTAATTTACTGCTGGCAAAAGGAGCCTAGTATGTCTGATATTCAGAATCGTCAATATATTCTTGAATCTCGCCCAAGTGGCGTAGCGAATGAAAACAATGTTGTTTTAAAAACTAACTCAGTATCAGCGCCAAAAGATGGCGAGGTATTACTCAGAACCATTTATCTATCACTTGACCCCTATATGCGAGGACGAATGAGCGATGCTGAATCATATGCTGATCCTGTAAAGATTGGTGATGTGATGGTAGGCGCAACCGTATGCCAAGTTGAGCAATCAAACCACCCTGACTACCAAGAAGGTGAATGGGTATTGGCCTATACGGGCTGGCAAGAATACGCAATAAGCGACACTGAAGGCTTAATGAAACTGGGGAAAAACCCTGAAAACCCTTCGTATGCACTTGGTATTATGGGTATGCCTGGTTTTACCGCTTACATGGGGCTTTTAGATATTGGTGAGCCAAAGCAGGGCGAAACAGTCGTGGTTGCTGCAGCTACAGGGCCTGTTGGTGCAACTGTAGGGCAAATAGCTAAATTAAAAGGCTGTAAGGTCGTTGGCGTAGCTGGCGGTAAAGAAAAATGCCAACATGCCGTTGAAAACCTAGGCTTTGATGCCTGTATTGATCACAAAGCAAATGATTTTGCAGAGCAGTTAAGCGCAGCGTGTAATAATGGTATTGATGTTTATTACGAAAATGTCGGTGGCCATGTATTTGATGCCGTGTTACCCCTGTTGAATACAAAAGCACGTATTCCGTTATGTGGTTTAGTATCACAGTACAACGCTACCGAGCTGCCGCCAGGTCCAGATCGCTTATCTATGCTTATGGGTCACATTTTAAAGAAACGCATTAAAGTGCAAGGGTTTATTATTTTTGATGACTACGCCCATCGTTATGAGGAATTCGCAAAAGACATGCAAACATGGTTAAGCGAAGGAAAAATCAAATATAAAGAGCATCTTGAAGCTAATTTCGAAAATACGCTGAACGCCTTTAATGCGATGTTAAATGGTGAGAACTTCGGTAAAACTGTCGTGCAAGTTCAGCAGCCAATTTAAATTTCAAGGCGTAGTCAGCTTGGCTACGCCATTTTTAAGGATAACGAATGATTAAATTACACCATTTAAATAAATCACGCTCTAAACGTATTATTTGGTTACTGGAAGAGCTTGGTGTCGATTACGACATTGTTGCTTATCAACGCAATAAAGAAACCTTCTTAGCACCTGATGAACTAAAACAAATTCATCCGCTGGGTAAATCGCCCGTTATTGAAGATAACGGTAAAGTAATTACCGAGTCTGGCGCAATTACTGACTACTTAATTAGTAAGTACGGCAAAGGCAAGTTTATGCCAAGCCAGCAAAGCGACAGTTATGTTGACTATCAGCAATGGCTGCATTTTGCTGAAAGTTCTGCCATGGTGCCTCTTTTACTAAAACTCTTTATTACTAAAGACGGCTGTCAAACTAACTTTATTGCCGACTATGCCGATAATGAAATTGCAAAAATACTGAGCTATGTTAACCAGCAATTACAAGGTAAGCAGTACTTAGTCGATGACACATTGACCGGTGCTGATTTCATGATGTCTTTTGTTGTAGAGCAAGTTGCTCAGGCGGGTAAGCTGTCGTACTTCCCTGAAATCGAACGCTACTTTGAGCAGCTAAAAACTCACGAAAGCTATCACACAGCCAATGAGTTAGAAGCAAAATACGACTGATCTAATATGCAGTGACAATTTATAAACTGTCACTGTTTTCCTTCTTCAAGAAAATAAAGCTGCAAAGCTACCAATCAGGTTACACACACTTGGTTGCGTCCCGATTCTTTTGCCTGATACATAGCTTTATCCGCAGCCTCTATTGCTGTTTCAATATCATCGTCAGCGCGAATAGAAGAGACCCCAAAAGAGCCGGTAATTTTTATCTGTTTATCTTTACCTATATCTATTTCAAGTTCTTCAACACCGACTCTCAAGCGCTCAGCAAATGATTGAGCACCTTTTAGGTCTGTTTGTGGTAAGCATACTAAAAACTCTTCGCCGCCATAGCGATACAGATGATCATATTTTCTTAGGTGAGAGTTAATACACTTAACAAGAGCAACCAATACTTTATCTCCTACGGAATGACCATATTGATCATTAACACGTTTAAAATGATCGAGATCGATCATAATCAACGCACAGCTAAGTGACTTTCTTTTCGCAAGCTCATGCTCCTCTCGCAGATTGCTAAGTAAATGAGTGCGGTTGTTTGCACCTGTTAGGGGATCACGATTATGCAAAAGTTTAGAGAAGTCTTCATTCACTGCCTCAAATAAATAGCGGACTCTATCTAAATCTTCATGAAATTGATCCAAAAGATTGACCGGGATTTTTGAATTAGCTTCATTCAAAGATAAAAGTACTTTAGCCCCGTGGTGCATTTTTTGATGTGCTATTTCAATTTCAGCAAAATACGGGTGTAAATTTTTAGAACTAGAGGGGAGTTTATTAAACCAAAGACCAAATTCGCATAATGCATGAGCATTATCGTCAAGATCTTCTTCACATGCTGGTACATTGGCAATAAGGCTTCGCAATAAGCGTTTGTACCAACATTGATGCCATTCAATTGCTTGCTCAATTGCAGCAATGAGTTCTTCAAGTTGTTTATTTGAAAGTGAAAATATCCGTTTGCCACCTTGATCAGCAGTAGCCAATTATCAAGCACCTTTTCATTATTTTCGTAAACTAAAACAATAGTTTAAAAAGCCTATAAGCTCAACAGCAAATTAAAAAAGTCGTGACTATTATTAAACTCAATCAACTAATCGATAACCCACAGCGGGCTCAGTTAAGATATGTTTAGGGCTTGCCGCATTTTGCTCAAGCTTTTGTCTTAACTGACCAATATGTACACGCACGTATTCAGGGCGATTAATATACTGCTCTCCCCACACCTCAGATAAAATAGCGTTATGCGTTAACACCTTGTCTTTTTGCTGAAATAACAACAGCAAAATAGCGTACTCTTTTTTAGTTAGTTTAACTTCTTCAGCGCCTTTACGGACCACATGTTTATGCGGGTCGATGTGAATATCGCCACATTGCAACGTTAGGCTTGGTGTTGTTTGTGTGCGCAGAAGCACCCGAATACGCGCTAATAATTCGTTTGCGCTGAATGGTTTGGTTAGGTAATCGTTAGCGCCGTTATCAAGGGCGGTGACTTTTTCTGTTTCGCCGTCGCGCGCAGAAAGTACCAGAACAGGGAGCAGACTCCACTGCCTAAACTCCACCAGCCAATCTTGCCCATCCATATCGAGCAAACCTAAATCAAGCAGCACTAAATCAAACTGCTGCTGGCTTAAAAGTGCAAACGCATCAAGCCCTTTCGCGCACACACTGACTTCATGGTTACTTGCTTTGAGCAGTGTTTTTAAAAAACTTTGCAGAGGCGGTGAGTCCTCTAAAACCAAAATATTAGCCACGGCTGTTACTCCAAATTAATATAGCTGTTGCCTGCTTTGCCTGCTCATTGAGGGTTAATTCAAAGCGCCCCTGATGACATTTAGCAACCACATCGCAAATAACACTCCCTAGGCCAACGCCTTCATCTTGACTCGTCTCGTGCTTATTAGCAAAAGGGTTAGTTAACACAATTTGGTATTCGTCTTGTGTTTCAATAAATTGCATGTTCGCCGAACCATCTCCGTAACGAGCTGCGTTTTCGAGCATATTGGCAAAGGCAATTTCGAGTAAGGTTTCATCGCCAAAACAGATGCTTTGTTGCTGAGCTTCGATGTGCAGTTTAAAGTTTTGTAGTTGTTGCTGACGGCGTGATTTAGCTTCGCTAATTAAGGTCAAAATGGGTAGTTTTTGCCATTTAATATTCTCAGCTAACTTATTCACTTTACTGAGCTCCATGACTTTATCAAAGTGCTGGTTAAGAATTTTACTTTGCTCATAAATATTAGCAGCTTGCTCTTTGATAACCTCAGAGCTTAGTTGAATATCATCATCAGCCAACATGCTTGATGCGCCCATAATGGTCGCTAATGGTGTTCGTAAGTCATGGGATAAACTGCGCAACAAGGTGTTTTTTGACCTTTCTAACTCGGCCTGTACTTTAATCGCCGCTGATTGCTCTCGCAGTAAGGTTTTTTCTTGAACCTGATACAGTAAAGAGCACGCTGTATTCGCCAAAGCCTGTTGCTCTGCATTAAGCGCTTTAGCAAACGCGATGCCGCCAAATTCCGCTTGTTGTTCATTTAAATAAATAAACTGCTTAGAGGCTGTTAGCTGCCAATCACACGCAACCTTTAAATGCGCGGCCATGGTTGTTAAAAACAGCTGCTTTTGTTCCTCAAGGCTATCGAGATCATTAAGTTTTTTAGCTAATTCATACAATAAGCGACTATTACTTGCATGGGCTTGCACATCGCGAACCTTGGTATTGAGCTCCCCAGCAAGGTGGCTTATGACTAAACCCACAATCAGCATCACCAAAAAGGTGACCACATATTCAATATTTTCGATATGAAAAGTAAAGTAAGGCACCACATAAAACCAGTCAGTACAGGCGACACTCACTAGGGTTGTCAGCGCTGCAACACGGCGATTACTTCGTACAGCCACCCACGTCACCCACAACAGCTGTAACATCACAATATCGGTAGTTGTAAACAGCTCACGAAACGGAAAAATAGCAAGCACCACTACAAGCGGCATCAATACACTTAAAAATATGGCCTTAAATAACGGGGGTTTGAATACTGACTGCATCATCTGTTTATGCTCATCTAACGAATTGTCATTAGATTAAAGTGTTTTTATTCTTGTCACTATAAAGTTTTTATAAAGTTTTTTTATCTCGGCATAAAATCTTTATAAAGCTTTCACTCTCTCTAAAGACATCTACGCCTATTTCAATAGCATGCTGATTTAAGAGCCGTTCGTTAAATCAGTAGACGTATGATCAATTGGAAAATCACATTTCGATTACTCGCTTTCCCTATTTTGTGGATGAGTATAGTGCAATTGATATTTGCAGCTTTATCTTCATTTTTATTTAAAGATAATGTATCCGTGTCATTCCTATTGCCTGCGTCAATAATGCTTTTTACAGCAAGTGTCATACTGTTAAAAACCCAGCATGTTGATTCATCACTGGCCAACTTTAGAGATGCACTGATTTACGCGACAGCCACGTGGGTGATTGCAGGCTTTTTGGGGGCAATTCCAATCATTTTAGTCACCAAAGTGAGCTTTACAGATGGCATGTTTGAATCAATAAGCGCATTAACCACCACCGGCGCCACAATTCTGTCGGGCTTAGATGATATGCCGCGTACGTTTTTATTATACCGCCAGTTTTTACAATGGATGGGAGGGCTCGGCATTGTGATTTTCGTGGTGGCTATTTTACCCATGCTAAATATAGGTGGCATGAAGCTCTTAAAAGCCGAAACACCTGGGCCAATTAAAGATGAAAAGCTATCACCTCGTATTGCAAACACGGCGCATTACCTTTGGAGTGTATACTTAAGCATAACCGTGTTGTGTACTGTTTCTTACTATTTTGCAGGCATGACTTTTTACGATGCACTGGCTCATGCACTGACAACCGTTTCAACGGGAGGGTTCTCGACCCACGATGCCAGTATGTGGTTTTACAAAAGTCATTTAATTTTATGGGTCGCCAACTTATTTATGATTGCAGGCGCTATTAATTTTGCACTGCACTTTAGAGTCGTACACAAACGAGCGCTCGGTAGTTACTATGCTGATGAAGAAACGCGTTATTTTATATACATCATTACAACCCTTTCAGTGTTGTCGGGCGTTATTTTGTACAGTCACGACACCTACTCCTCTATTTTTGAGTCATTGAGTTTTTCAACTTTTCATATAGTGTCGTTTATAACCAGCACCGGATTTGGTGCAGCAAGCTTTACTGAATGGCCCGAAGCTGTCGGATTTTTACTTATTATCACCGGCTATTTAGGGGGATGCGCGGGCTCAACGGCTGGCGGAAATAAAATCATCAGAAATATTCTAGTGGTTAAAATGCTCAACAATAACTTTAAACAACTTCTTCATCCCCGCGCTATATTCACCATTAAGTACCAAGGCAGCCCTGTAAAAGATGATGTACTTCATGCCGTTATGGCATTTATGACTTTTGCCGCAGGATCAAGCATGCTGTTTACATTATTACTCATGTTTACAGGGCTGGATTTTTGGAGTGCGTTTTCAGCAGTCGCCGCATGTGTCAATGTGCTCGGACCGGGGTTTGGTGAAGTAGGCGCTAACTTTGCACCAGTTTCAGACGCAGGAACCTGGATATTAACCAGCGCAATGCTTGTTGGTCGCTTGGAATATTTTACTGTTTTTGCTCTTTTTACGAGTACGTTTTGGAAGCAATAAAAAGAAGCTCCTAAATACTCAGCCCAAAACTGATAAGTGGCACGTTGCAATAGTTACCACTTGACAAAGAAAACTTTCAGTTGTCCTTACAAAATACACAGACAGAGTTATTCAAGACAGGCTCGTCAAAAATGTTTACCGAAGCTACAGAGCCTGATTTTAAAATGTAAGACCCTGCTACAACTGCTGTAGCAGGGCTTTAATATCACTGTATCGCTGCTGTTCGCAAAGGCCAAAACCTGAAAGCTGCCTGACTTTATTACGGGTAAATAAAGGCACGCTCATGCCCGCTAAAAAGCGGCACTGAGTATCGATGCTAACATCACTCACTCCTTTAGCGGCTAAGTGCTGTTTAAGCTCAGCAACTTTGCTGGCAATCACATTTTGCTCAGGCATTTGATGCACTAATGAGTAACTAAGTTTTACCTGCAGGCCTCTACACACTGAACAATGGCCACATTGCTGGGGTGCATTTTGGTCATCAAAATAGCGGGCTAAGTTATAACTTAAGCAGCTATCTAGCTCAAAAAAGCGCACTAAAGTGGCGATACGTTTAATTTCAGCCTGTTCTTTTTCGATAAAGTATTGGTGAAGTTGCTGTGCTAAATCAGCGTGGTTTATTACCGAGTTATTCACCTCATACACTTGCGTAATACGTTTAGTTTCAAGGGCTATGTGGCCCTTTTCAGCCAAATAATCGAGCGCTGCAACCACGCGCTTTCTATCAACTTGAGTGGCACGGGTTAACGCATCAAAATTAAGTGTGCCCCAAATTTTCTTAAACTCTGTATGTTTAAATACCTGCTGTAAAAACGCTTGTCGGTCAGCATCAAACTGGCCAAGCAGCTCATTTTGATCCGTTAAAAACTTATATTTAAAATCGGCGTAATAGGCATATAAAGGTGTAATAGCCCCTTGCATTTCTAACTGCACCAGTAAGGTTTTTAACGCTAAAGCACGAATATTACTTTCGCTCGATAAGCTGTACTCTTGCATTTCCCACTGGTTGTTCGTTTGCTCGTTACGAATGTTATTGATGACATAGTCAATCCCACTTTGCTCGGGAGTGTCGGCATAAACGAAGTTTTCAACGGTATTTAAGCCATCAAGGTTTGCTAGGGTAAAACAGTTTGACGGCGCACCATCTCGCCCTGCGCGGCCAATCTCTTGACTATAATTTTCAATCGATTTTGGCAAATCATAGTGGATCACAAAGCGAATATCAGACTTATCAACGCCCATCCCAAAAGCAATGGTTGCCACAACGATATTGATTTTACCCGCCATAAAATCATCTTGAATTTGCCAGCGTTTATCATCCTCAAGGCCTGCATGATAAGCCACCGCATTAAAGCCCGCTCTTGCCAAGCCTTCGGCTACTTGCTCGGCGGTATGTTGTAAGGTGACATAAACAATCCCAGCTCCTTGTTGGCTGGCTATAATACTGGCTAATTGCTGAGATTTTTCTTGGCTTGCAACACTGAGCACTGATAAGTCGAGGTTGCTTCGGTAAAAGCCAGTTTGCACCACACATTCTGGGGCAATAGCAAAACGCTCACACATATCGCGCTTTACTTTTTTAGTGGCAGTGGCGGTAAGTAGCAATACCAAGGGTATATTAAGCTCTTCACGATAGCGCGGCAGTTTTAGGTAATCAGGCCTAAAGTTGTGACCCCATTCAGATATACAGTGCGCTTCATCGACCACCAGCATTGAAATAGGCACTTGTTTAATAAATTCACGAAAGCGCTCATTCTTAAAACGCTCAACTGAGACCATTAAAATTTTCACCTTCCCTGTTCGCACATCACTCATTACCGTATGACTTTGCTCACTGGTTTGGCTTGAATCAAGGCTTGCCGCGTAAATACCTTTGCTATTTAAAAAGCTAATTTGATCTTTCATCAGTGCCAATAATGGCGATACCACTAAGGTCAAGTTAGGTAAGTGCAATGCACTTAATTGATAGCACAAAGATTTACCCGAGCCAGTTGGAAAAATTGCCAACGACGATTGCTGATTTAATAACTGCTCAATGGTTTGTTGCTGACCTTGGCGAAATTCATTAAAGCCAAAGTATTGATTCAACGAAGTGTGTAGTGGTGTAGTCATCCTGATCCCTCACTGTCATTCCCTTTTTCAGGTAATGATAGGTCTCTTACTGCGAATTAGCCATACTAACGTGTTTGGCTCAATCTCCCAAGGTCATTCATATAACTAAGTTAACTACATTGTTCTTAATGGGTACTGACAAAACCATCAAAAAGGCGCACAATGGGTGGGTTGCCATGGGGTATTGATGGATGGATTTGCAATACCTAAGCGCTTTTTCGCAAGAGTGTTTAGGTATTATACTTTTGAGGGCAACGTAATGATTAACCAACCTCCTAAAATCGTGATAGTCGGTGGTGGCGCTGGTGGCTTAGAACTGGCAACACAATTAGGACACAAACTCGGGAAAAAACGCCAAGCAGAGATACTTTTGATCGATAAAAACCGCAGCCATATTTGGAAGCCGTTACTTCATGAAGTAGCGACGGGGTCGATTGATGCCGATTTAGACGGCGTTGTATACTCAGCTCATGCAGCAAAACATCATTATAATTTTCAACTCGGCAGCTTTTGCCACTTAGATCAAACCAACAAAACCATTACTTTAAGCGAGTTAAAAGACGAGCTCGGCCACCGTATTTTACCTGAGCGCCAAGTGAGTTATGACTACCTAGTACTTGCTATAGGCAGTGTCAGTAACGACTTTAATACCCCAGGCGTTAACAAGCATTGTTTCTACCTTGATTCAAACCAACAAGCTGAACGCTTTCAGCATGCCCTACTCGATAACTTCACCCGTTTACATCAAGATGATGATCCACAGCATTCTTTAACCATTGCTATAGTCGGCGGTGGTGCAACCGGGGTTGAGCTGTCGGCAGAGCTTTATCATGTCTCAGACATGCTAAAAATGTATGGCCTTAATAAAATGACTGCTAAACGCTTACACATTGATTTAATTGAAGCGGGGCCGCGAATTTTACCCGCTTTACCCGAGCGCATTGCAAATTCGGCTAAACGAGAGCTGGTTAAGTTAGGAGTAACAGTACGCGAAGGCACGCAAGTAAAAGAAGCCACAGAAAACAGCTTTATCACCAAAAACGATGAACATATTAAAGCCGATATCATGGTTTGGGCTGCAGGCGTAAAAGCCCCTGATTTCATTAAAGACATTGGTATTTTTGAACTCACCCGCAATAATCAAATTAAGGTGAATCAATACCTGCAAAGTAGTGTTAACGACGACATTTTTGTAATTGGTGATTGCTGCGCATTTACCCAAGAAGATGGCACACAAGTGCCCCCAAGAGCGCAATCGGCCCATCAAATGGCACAATGTGTTGAAAAAAACCTAATAGCCACACTCAAAAACCAGCCACTCAGTGCCTTTACTTACAGTGATCATGGCTCTTTAGTTAATTTGTCACGATACAGCACGGTAGGTAGTTTAATGGGTAACTTAACCAGTAATAGCTTTTTTATTGAAGGGAAAATAGCGCGATTTATGTATATTTCGCTCTATCGTATGCATCAACGTGCCATTCATGGCAGCGCAAAAACCTTTGCATTGTGGATCAGCGAAAAAGTACTGCGCGTTGTTAGGCCAAAAATGAAACTGCATTAGGCTACAGTGCAAAACATAGTCGACAAATCAGTTGTTTGTCGGCTATTTATGCTCTTCGTCCCTAAGTCGTTGACAGCACAATATAAAGCCATACAATTTCTGCAAGTTAAGTCCATGGATTGAATATGAAAAAAGGTATTTCACTCACAGTATTTATAGGCCTTTGTGCAGTAGGAACCTACCTGTACTTTGATAAACAGACCCAAAGCGAGACAGTTACTGCTAAATTGCCCATACACACTAATAATGTTGCTAGCCTGAGCTCTGTAACTGAAGATGTAAATAAACAAAACACCAGCAAAGCATCAGCTCTAAAAAAGTTACGACTTGCAAAGCTTAAGTGTGAGCAACAAAGTATAAAAGCCACACAAGCGGCCACTGATCATAGCCAAATTGATGCTGCTCTTAAGCAAGCACTCAAAGACGATTTACCCCTCTCAGAAATTTTAAGTTATTCAGAACTAACCAAAATATCTTATCGCTCATTTGAGTCCTTACTGATAAACGCAATTAAAAGTAATGCCGAAGAGCAGTTTCAGTATGCAGACTCAATAAGTATATTAAAAAACTGGCAAGGACTTGAGGTTGTTGATTATTTTGATGCCGACACTGTTAAAAAATTAACATCTAATGCTGAGTCTCTGAACATTAATACCCATTCAATCATGTTCGACGTACCACTCCCAGAGCAAGTAAATAAAACAGCGCTATACAAATTATTAGATAACACTGATAACTTTAATACGTATTTAAAATCACCTTTTCAACTAGGTCCATCGGCACTTATTTCGCCGTCAATCTTATTTATTCTAAACGCGCATAGTTTAACTGAGACAGAATTTGAAAATGCCATATCGACAAAAGACTTTACGATAAATGACATAGCCATTGCCATAAAAAGCAACTTACCCAATACGTATATAGCAGCATTAATAGCGCAAACGGCACAGTTAAGCGGTGTACCAACAGCCATGAGTGATAATTTTATTCATGAGCAGCTCTATTTAAATCTGGCTGATGTTGCAGTCAGTGAGTTCAATGTGCCGATATTAGAGCTTTTGAATGAGCGCGGTATTGAGCCAACCAATCTGCCCGATGTATTCACGGCGATGGATATCGCTCTTGTTAACTTAAAAGGTAGCTCAAACAGTCAAGTACAACCTATTGAAAACAAACACCGAGAGACATTAAAGTACCTTAAGGATAAAGGCTACAAAGCCCATGGCGAGCATGTGAGAGGCACATCAGAAGATCGCTTGTTGATGTTTAAGTCATCATTTTTACCAAACAGCTTATTGTTCGTAGGTGAGCAATTTGCCGCAAAAGCATTTGATGAATTAAGCGATATTCCCCTGATTGCAAACAAAGCAGCCTTCAAGCATCAAAGCAAAGATGATTCAGCTATTTCAGACGCGCTGCGTGCCTACGAAAAGCAAAAGCAACAATTTAAACCCGCTGATGAAACCTGCCAACAGGTAGAACAAGATTTAAGTAATTTAGAAGCGATTAAAACCCGCTCACAAGCAATGGATGAATTAACACAACTCGAAGCGCGCCAAGGCCCATTGACCGCTGACATGTTGCAAGAGATTGACCCCATGCTTGTTCATTACTGGCATCTCATGCATTTTCGTGATTTAAGGCAACAAACCCCTTATCAACCAGATGCCTTTAAAGAAGCAATTAACAATAACGACTTTAATGCCCTCGCAACTATTACGCAGGGTGCCAAACTCAGCACGCACCAAACGAATTTACTGCTTGCAAAAACCTTAGAAAATATCGAACAAATGAACGCTATTTGGCAAAGCAGAGCTAACCCAACTCCACCAAGCGCCCTTTACTTACTGAAGAATCTTCCACTATCAGATTGGCAATCATTAGCCGAAAATGGTTTTGATTTTTCGTTAACAGATACATTTGACATGGATATGTATTTTTATGCGACTGATCACTCAAATACAGCAATTGAGTTTTTAATCAAATTGGGAGTACCCCACGACTTTTCAAAACCAGGACTAGATATTCTCGATCAAGCACTTGAGCAAAGTTATAACACGCAAACTCTTGTTGACTATATGCCAAATGCACTCAAGCTCGTTAACCATTTCGAGCAAAATCATTTTAGCCGGGTACAACGACTCAAAGAGCTCGCTCCAAGCGTCTATGAAGCGCTTATTCAACTTGAGCCAAAACTCACACCTGCTGAAGGTACACTCATGAATAACTATCAATATAGCGCTTTATAAGTTCAATACAGAGCCCTAAAAACAAAAATTAACCTATCTGTTTAAAGTTCTAGTGCGTATAATACGCACTTTTTGTGGGGCGCAAAAATTGAACATTGTTACTCTGAGTGTATTATCTCTTGCTATGTCTACCGATGCATTTGCCGCATCAATCACTAAAGGCAGTACACTAAAAAGCCCGCGCGTTTTAAGTGCGATTAAATTGGGTTTGATTTTCGGCTGTATTGAGGCCATTGCCCCTGTTATTGGCTGGCTAATTGGCAGTGCAGGTGCTGAATATGTTGAAGCCTATGATCACTGGATTGCTTTTGTGCTATTGGTAGGCCTAGGTGTTCATATGTTGCTTGAAAGCCGTAAAGAAGATGACGATGAAGACGATACATTAACAGCAACAAATAAACGCTCGTTAATGGCCACCTTACTTACTGCTGTTGGTACTAGTATTGATGCTATGACAGTGGGTATCAGCCTCGCATTCATGAAAGTAAACATTTACTTAGCAGCCGCCATGATTGGCCTTGCAACAACGATAATGGTCACTATTGGTTCATTACTTGGCAATGTCATCAGTGGCTGGGTTGGTAAAAAAGCTGAAGCGATTGGTGGTATAGCTCTAGTGTTAATTGGCTGCGGTATTTTGTACAGTCATACTATGGCTTAATTTAACAACGCATCAAACGCTTCTTTGGGCATTGGTTTATAAAAATAATACCCTTGCCCAAGCTCACAGCCTAATTCAATTAAACTCTCTAAATGTGCTTTTTCTTCGATTCCTTCCGCTACAATCTGTAAATTTAGAGTATGCGCTAAGCTTGTAATGGTTCTAACAATATCCATACTTTGCGTATCAGTGAGCATATCGCGAATAAATGACTGATCAATTTTTAACACATCCACCGGAAACAGTTTTAAATATGACAAACTTGAATAACCTGTACCAAAGTCATCAATAGCAATCGCTAACCCCAACGAAGCTAGGTTATTCAACATACTTTTGATTTCTTCGAAATCATGCATCAGTGCGCTTTCTGTTACCTCTAACTCTAACAACTCACTTGGAAGCCCTGTCTCTTGGAGTGTTTGAGCAACAGTATTGCAAAAGTTTTTGTCAGTAAATTGTTTCGCGGCAATATTTACCGCTACTTTTATTTTATAGCCTTTATCAGCCCAATCTTTGGCTGCAGCACAACTTTGTTTTAAAACCGATAACCCTAACGCATGAATTAAGCCCGTTTCTTCGGCAAGCGGAATAAAATCCAGTGGCGAGACAAGGTTATTATTCTCATCCCGTAAACGTACTAAAGCCTCTACGCCTACAATTTCCCCACTGGCAAGAGCCAGCTTGGGTTGGTAATAAACGTCTATCTCTTCGTGTTCAATTGCATTTCTTAATAGCTTTTCAATGCTTTGACGCTGCTTAAATTGATGTTCTAAGTCGTCAGAGTAATAACAAAACCGGTTTCGCCCTTGTTCTTTTGCTCTGTACATAGCAGCGTCTGCATGAGTCATAAGCTCTTCTGCGGTAGATGAGTCGTTTGGATTCATACTCACACCAACACTCACAGACAAGTTATAATCTTGGCAATCAATGCGAAAAGGCATTGCCATCGTATTTATAATTTCTAGAGCAATACTATCTACGTTACTTGTCGATTTTACATCGGGGATCAGCACCACAAACTCATCGCCACCAATACGTGCGAGTGTAGTATTTAAATCAAGCAATGACTCTAGCCGATTGGCAACATGCTTTATAATCAAATCGCCTTTATGATGCCCTAATGTGTCATTTAAATATTTAAAGTGGTCGATATCTATCAACATCAAAGCCACACTTTTTTTCATGCTTTAGGCGACTTTACACGCATGAACCACCCTATCATGTAGCAAAACTCGGTTAGGCAAATCTGTCAATAAATCATGATTTGCCAAGTGGGTCATTTTTACTGCCATTGCTACCGACTCACTGACATCATGAAAAACGATGATGCCACCAATAATGTTGTTTTCAATATCACGAATAGGAGCAGCAGAGTCTTCAACACGATGAACACGGCCATCAAAACCAACCAATTGGCTATTAAGGGCCATTGCAACAATACGATGCTCTTTTAAAGCAACTAAAATAGGATTCACTAAGCGTGTATTTGATGATGCATCAACTAGGTTCATAACTTCTTCAATATGCCTGCCTTTTGCGTCATCGGCATGCCATCCCGTCAAACGTTCTGCAATGGGGTTCATAAAGTTAATTATTGCGTTGTTGTCCGTGGCAATCACTGCATCACCAATCGAATTGAGCATAACTCGTAGACGTTCTGATTCATTCGATAGCTGTTTTTTTGTATTGGTAATAGAGGTGATGTCCGAAAGAGTAAGAATGACACCAGTAACCTCTTGCTCTATTACTTTTAAATGTATTTGCGCTCTAACATATTCAATCCTATTACGAGGACTGGGCAACTGTATATTTAAAACTTCTTGTTCTATGCCTTCAGTTATACAACGATGAAAAGCCTCATACAGCTTTTCAGGTAATACATCTTTAGCGAAACAACCAAGCATTTGCTCACTGCTTTTTGCAAACCAATGGGCGGTTTCATCATTACTAAATAAATTTTCCTCTGTTTTTGACCAGTAAGATATATAAACAGGAACTTGCTCAACCAATGTTGAAATATCATTTTTTGCTGCAAGAATTTGTCTTTCTTGATGTTTGATTTTTAATTGATTTTGTACTCTTAAACGACAAATAGTTAAATCGACAGGTTTAATGATTAAATCGATACCACCGCTTGCAAAACTCTGGTATTCAAATTTTTGTCCATTGTGTGAAGTTACAAATATGACACTAATTGATTGGGTGATAGGGTTGTTTTTAAGCTGTCTACAAACCTCAAAGCCATCCATATCTGGCATTTCAATATCAAGTAAAATAACATCTGGTTGAAATAAAACCGCTTTTTTAAGCGCCTCAGCGCCATTATCGACACATTCAATCTCACCAAGGTCGTTTAAAGCCTCTAACATAATCATTAAGCTTGTTGGCTCGTCATCAACAACCATAATTTTACTGGGTTTGTTCTCTTGATGAGTAAAAAGCACTTCCGTCGCCTCTTTTAAAATCATTAAGAAAACTCTAGTCCTTTATTATTGCCATCGCCAATTAAAATTATTTTTTAGCACCTTTAACTATAGGAATTTAAAAAATGCGGCTACGCTTTATACAACAACTAGAGGAATCATTTTGCAACCTTTGGCAGCCAACGATTTAAAACTTGATGAGTCTGTTATTTTAATAGTTGATGACGAACCAATTAATACAACAGTGATTGAAAGTTTACTTGCTCCGCATTTTAAAACTCTCACCGCCGATTGCGGTGAGAGTGTTTTGCCCATGTGCGAGTCTCACTCTCCTGATTTAATCCTCTTAGATGTTAATCTAGGCAACACAAATGGTTTAGATGTATGTAAGCAGTTAAAAGCACACTCTCAGTACAGTCATATCCCGGTTATTTTTATTACCTCAATCATGGATCTTGAAGCTCAGGATAAATGCTGGCAAGTGGGCGGTGTTGATTTTGTCTCTAAGCCCGTATACGGCAATATCTTATTGAATAAAGTTAATGTTCACTTAACCATCAAAAAGCAAGCTGACCTGCTAAAAACAATGTGCGAACAAGACAGCCTCACAGGGTTAAATAACCGACGCTACTTAAAAAGTACACTTGAGCAAAATATTCGTTTAGCAAAACGTTATGATAATCCTCTTTCGGTGTTAATGATCGATATCGATTGGTTTAAAGAATACAACGACACTTTCGGCCACCAACAAGGTGATGAGTGTTTAAAGTTAGTCGCTCAAGAGATTAAAAGAAGTGTTAACCGCTCAACCGACACCACTGTGCGTTTTGGTGGTGAAGAGTTCTTATGTGTATTACCAGATACTGATATCCAAGGGGCTCAGTATATAGCTCATAAACTATTAGCTAATGTCAAAGCGTTAAATATCACCCACCCAAACCCAGAAGCGACAACGGTGTCTATAAGTATTGGCAGCGCTACCTTGCAGGGGCACGAAAACTTAGATTCTGAACAATTGATAAAATGTGCTGACAAAGCACTGTATCAAGCCAAACATCGAGGCAGAAACTGCAGCGTTTGCCTACTTGCTGAAATATCAATCATTGCCTAATCTAAATGTAATCGAAAATAACACCTTCCAACTAAGATTAAGATGATGTCATACAACTTTGTGCGTAAAACTTCTCATCAATATTCAGAAAGTCGTCATCAATTTTATTGGGCTTTTTTATTTATTATGACGGTGTTGTGTTTAGCTATTTTTGTATTTGAACAACAATTAGAAAAAGAGCTGACTACTTCGATTAAATCACGTCTTGAGGATTCAAGTAGTACAGTGACCCTTCAAGTCCAAGAAAATATCAGTAAATACAAAAATGACTTACATTTTCTATACTCCACACCGCCTATTGCAGGACTCGCACGAGCAGCGGCAAATAATGGCAATGACCCCCTCGACAACACGACAACTGCACAATGGAGAAAACGACTTGAAACAATCTTTGTTGCTTTCATACAGGCAAACTCTGAGTTTGAGCAATTACGGGTTATCAGTACTCAAGATGCCGGCCAAGAATTGATTCGTGTTGATAGAGCAGCCGGTGGCATCGTCGTAAAAGCGATCAACCAACTACAGAATAAAAGTAGTCGTGATTACTATCAGCAAAGTGCGCAGCTTTCTTTGGGTGATATGTACCTATCTGCCATTACCTTAAACCGTGAATACGGTAAGCTTGAGTTTCCATACAAACCAATGTTGCGACTTGCTTTACCTATTTTTGATGAAAACATGCAACGTTTTGGTTTTATTATAGCCAATGTAAATACCCAAATTCTGTTTAACTCTCTGTCTGAGCTTGTTCAAACTCCTCACAGCTTAATTCTCACAGATAATGAAGGTTACTTTCTTATACATCCAGATCAACGTTTTAACTTTAGCCGAGATCTTGCACCTTCGAATCGCTGGGATACCACTTATCAAACTAATACTGAAAACCTCGGTGGCTTAGTGAGTATTAACGCTACCTATGATAATAATAAAAAGAGTGAAGTGCTCAGTCGCAGAATCCCACTTTCAGGTGATACTGAATCAGGCTTTATAACATCTCATATCTTACTCTCCCATGACGACATTGCAAAAATCCGCCTCGAGCGACGGATCAGTACGTATGTTTTCTTTCTTGGTGTTTCACTATTTTTGCTTTTTATGTTGGTGTTTTTTTATCGAAACCTCAAGCGCAATCAAGAGCTTGCTCAGGCAAGAGCCGTATCATCCGCTATAATTAGTGGCTCTAAAGATGCAATCATTAGCATAAACAACAAAGGGGTTGTTACCAGCTGGAATAAAGCAGCAACAAATTTATTTAGCTTTCAACGAGAGCAAGTACTCGGCACTGACATTAATACACTTAAACTTTTGCCAAATATCGATATACAAAAGGTATGTACCGAGTTAAGAGATAGTCGCAAGCGATATGAAATTGACATTGATTTTACACCTCAGTCACAGACTAGCTGTCACTTAACAGTCGCATTTTCTGCCATTATTAACGAGCATCAACAGCAATGCGGCACAGCAATTATTATTCGAGATAACACTCTCGAAAAAGAAGCTAGTAACAAAATAAAGCAAGCTAACAATGAGCTCGAAGTTAAAGTTGCAAAAAGAACCGCACAACTTGAAAAAGCCAGCCAAGTTAAAAGCGCCTTTATCTCTAATATCAGCCATGAAATGCGTACACCATTAAATGGTATTATTGGTACTCTGAATTTAATTAAACGCGAATCACTTAGTAATCAACAAAGGCATTACTTAGCAATGACTGAGGTAAGTGTGAATAACCTCAACGTGTTGATAAACGATATTCTCGATCTATCTAAAATTGAAGCAGGCAAGTTAGACCTTGATAAAAAAGCGTTTAATCCTATTAAGTTTTTTGAAAGCTTAGCTGGCAGCATGGCCGTTAAAGCACAAGAGAAAAACTTAGAATTTATATTAGACATCGCCGATGTAGAATTTAATTCTATCATCACTGACCCTCATCGCTATTCACAAGTACTAACCAACCTTATTAATAACGCGATTAAGTTTACCAAAACTGGTTATGTTAAGTTTTCAGCATACACCCGTACCATTGATACAAACACCGCCGTATTAACATGTACTATTAAAGACTCTGGCTCAGGTATTCCTGACGAACATCAAAGCAAGTTATTTAATGCATTTACCCAAGCAGATAGCACCATTGCATCACAATATGGCGGTACGGGGCTTGGGCTTTCAATCTGTAAGCAACTTGCCAATTTACTCGATGGCGAGATAAGTTTTGAGTCAATCGAAGGACTAGGTAGTACATTTGAGTTTTCGATTCGCTTAAAAATTAATGACGTTCAAAAATCCCCTAGCAATCAGCGTTTAAGTGGCAAAACATTTGCACTTTTTGTTAAGCACCCAGAGCTCGAAAGTAGCATGGCCAAACTCATAAACGTGTATGGCGGAGAACTATCCAATATTGACATTGAAGACTTTGAACTCACTAAGAGTATGCCTTTCGAAACCCTTATTTTAGAACCCGGAAACCCACTATTAGCTAAGTTAGATAGTTATTGTGAAAATGAATGTTCAAGCTCATTACCATTTAAATTAGTTGTGCTAATAAATCCTACAGAACCCCCCCCTCAGGCAAGATTTTGCTCTTTCACACGACTATCTAAACCAGTGCTTATTTCTGAGTTTTTACTAAAACTCGCCGATGAACGAGTTGCACAAGATCTGAGTGTGCAAAACCAAAAACGTCGAGATAGCGATGCGCAAACACACATTGACGCCAGCGTCGAAGGTGCAAAAGTACTTATAGTCGATGATAACGAGATAAACGCAGCAGTTGCTAAAGGTACTTTGACAAGTCTTTCACTTCGCTTTGAAGTGGCTTCAAACGGTAGACAAGCTGTAGATATTTTGGCAAATACAGATGTAAATGATCCTTTTCACTGTGTGTTGATGGACTGCCAAATGCCCGTATTAAATGGCTATGATGCCGCCACAGAAATTAGGAATGGAGCTGCAGGAGAGCATCATATTAATATACCTATTATTGCTATGACGGCAAATGCAATGTTAGGTGAACGTAATAAATGTCTAAATGCAGGAATGAACGACTACATAACTAAACCCATTAGTGCTGATAAATTAATCATGACAACAGCAAAATGGATATCATCAGTGTTTCCTAAACAGACACACCCGAAGAACAAAGCTCCCGAAAATCAGGCGCAAGTTACCACAGCACCAGAACATAGCGAGCTAATTACCGACGAAAAAATTCATTGGAACAAAGAAGCTGCCCTTGCCCGGTTGATGAATAACGAAGTGCTTCTTAATAAAGTGTGTAAGATGTTCTTAGACAGTTCTAATGAAAAAATAACGCAGTTAATCACAGTAATTAAAGAGCAAGATTATCACGGTATTGCCACAATAAGCCATGCCCTAAAAGGCACCTGTGGTGACGTTGGCGCCACTAAATTACATCAGCATTTTACAGAGTTAGAAGTACTCGCTGCTAGCAAAGGAAATAACCTTAAAGATATCCAACATAAGCTAATCGATATCGAAAAAGATTACGAGGTATTACTCAGCATATTACAAAGGCACACCATAGCGAGAGTAAGTTAATAAATAACGATAAAAAAATACGGGCTTTGTCAGAACAAAGCCCGTATTTTTTTATCGCGCTATGAATTTGTCTTCTAATTTTAATAAATGCTCTGTATGTTATGACAAACCACTAAAGGAATGACGCTATGAACGCTAAAACGCTGATTTTCAACTTTGATGGCACGGGCAGTGAGCCTCGTGATGCAGAACAATTTAGTGCCGCACACTTCAAAGAAGACGCCAGTATCTCAAATATTCTCAAACTTCATTTACTGTTTGGCGGTGCACTTAATAGTGAACCTGAGACCCCCTTCCCGAGCCAGCTTAGTTTTTATTACCAAGGTATAGGTACTCAAGGTAGTCGCTTTAAGCGTTTATTTAACCAGGCCTTAGCTCCTAGAGGTGATGACGTTGCCAGCATTTTAAACCGTGCAATGAATGACTTTAAAAGCTACTACGCTGTAGGTGATAAAGTTTTATTAACCGGTTTTAGCCGCGGTGCGGCTCTTGCGCGGCGCTTTGCAAAATGCCTTGAACCACTGATCAGTGATGACGTATACCTTTGTGTATTTGACACTGTGGCATCAATTGGTTTTTCAAAAGTAACTAAAGCAACCCGCGGTGCAGAGCACGTTATTTTTGAAAACTACACGCTAGCAAGCAATATAAAATCAGCCCTTCATTGCGTGGCTCTTGATGAAAAGCGCCGTGCTTTTGAGCCAACATTAATTAACAAAGCCCCCCATGTTGAAGAAATATGGTTTGCGGGAGCTCATTCAGACGTAGGTGGCGGTTATTATCGTGATGGATTAGCAGATATTTGCTTACGTTATGCCATTGAGTGGTTGATTGAACAAAGTGTCTCACTTAATCTACT
The DNA here is from genome assembly GCF_004792295.1 of Pseudoalteromonas sp. MEBiC 03607. Classification (NCBI taxonomy): domain Bacteria; kingdom Pseudomonadati; phylum Pseudomonadota; class Gammaproteobacteria; order Alteromonadales; family Pseudoalteromonadaceae; genus Pseudoalteromonas; species Pseudoalteromonas sp. MEBiC 03607. The sequence goes on along the minus strand of NZ_SRRY01000002.1, from coordinate 548,404 downwards.
GACAAGCGCAGAAATAAACTACAACAGTTTGCTCCCAGCTGAGCATCGCAATTTGATAGCGCAAGATGATGTGACAGTAACCCCAGATCCGCTTGCTCTGAGCCATCAGCAAAATTATTTTTGGTTCAATCCGTTATTCAAGCTTGTAGATCGCGAGTGTTGCGTGTTGGTTGATAACGAACAAAGCGAACACCCACCTACTATTCATTACACGGTTGCAGAACGTATCAATCGCTTAACAAGTTACCGTCCTGAATCACTAAAGAGCCTTAATTATGATGTACTTTACAGTGATGAAACTCGTTTAAGTTTTACAGGATTAAGCCCACATATTGCACTTGATAAACAAAATATGACGGTACTTAGCATAGATGAAAGTAAAGATGTATTTGTGTATGGCGCCGAAAAGTACAATCATACAGGCTTAATGTTAGAGCAAGGTGGTACCTATCGATTCACTCCCTACCCAAAACAAATTTGGTATGACGATGGTATCAGCTGTGGGCCCGGCGGTTGGCATCGCGACAATATTCAACTTGGAGTGAAAGAAATTCCAATGGCAGTGCTTGAACCATTTAGACGTTTGCCACACGCACAATGGTTTGCGCTGATTGGCGCAATAGACAACAACGACGAAAACTTGTTTGAGATTGCCGAAGGTGCCGATATTCGAATTGCAAAATCGGGTGAGTTTTGCCCTTTTGCCAACGACCTAAACCGCTTTTATGGTGCAAACGCGGGCCGCATAAAACTTCGTGTTACGCGTTTAGGTTAATTTGTAACATAGCGAGCGATAATTTCTTTTATCGCTTGCTTATTCGACACAATTGCTTGGCTAATCGCAGCCCTTTCATTAGCATCCAAAGTTACTTTACTCAGCATCAAATACACATCGTTATTGTGTATTATATAGGGGTGAAGGGCGATACCACTGTGTTGATTATTTTGAATTAAATAAAGCCCTGCTAATTCGTCATCAATAAAAAAATCAACCCGCTTAGCGCTAAGCATAGCAACGCGCTGACGTAACGAAGGGACAGTGATCAGCTGCGATTTATATTTTTCCACAGTACTAAAGTGTGAAAATTCGGGGCCATAATAACTACCGCTGTTTGATAAGATAATTTGTTGTTGTTCAAGCAAGCCTTGCAGATCAAGCTTTTCTAAAAATGGTTTCGGATACCAAAATAACCGCATGACTTCTAGACGATAAGGCTCTGAAAAATAACTAAATGCATCTCGTTCTTTGCTATAACTCGCCGCAGGCAACAGATCAACATTGCCATGCTTTAGTTCAGCAAAGCCCCGTTTTGACGAAGGCATAATGACGTATTTAGCGCAAAACCCAGCTTCTTTAAGTACTAAGTTAACCACATCTATATCAATACCTGTGAGCTTTCCATTTTGCGTAAAAGTATACGGCGCCCACTGCTGACTAATTCCCACTTTTAAGGTTTTATCGCAGCTAAAAGCCGAGTTGCTTACTACAGCAACAACAAGTAAAAACAGCGCTTTTAACCCCATCAACCCACCTTAGCTTAACTACCTACAGACCGCTTTATTCAAGTATGGTTGATAATACCTGAAAGACCAGTGTATAAAATAAGAAAGGGAAAGTTACTAGTTTCAAGATTAGAGCATGTAGTAGCGATTTTATATCGCGTTTTATGTTGTTTTTCTTGTCTCGCAAATCGCGTTAATCTTCGCGGTATAAAGCCTCTGCTACGTGGGTGTAGTGCAGAAGCTCTCCTGCTGTGTCTATGAATAGCAAGGGCTTCATCCGACAGGCTGCGATGAGCATGAAGTAAACATAAAACCACTTCTTGTAAAGTGTTAGCTGTGTTTATTAAAGCCGAACCAAGGTTTCTATTTCGGGGTTTATTTTGCTAATAATTAGGTGTTGTTTTTAATCGAAACAGTTGGCTACACTTTTTACGATTTTAAGTTAGCCTTAGGTAGTGTAAAAAGATTATGTGAACGCAATGAATGGTCATTTCATTGCGCTCAGAGGGTGGCAATATGGCTTAGCATTTACCAAGGTAAGCTGTTGGTTTACCTAGTTCAGTTAATAAATATGTGGTTAAACTAAAACTTATAAATAACCCCAAGGCCCACTTCAGCTTCGTAATCACTGCGTGCTATAGGGCTATCTCTGACTTCACTACTAAAATACTCGAATAACGCTTCACCATAGATTTGCCAATCACTGTTGAGATTTTGTCGATAATTATAATCAATACCAAACGAGCGCAATCCACCACTTAAATTTGTTTCTTCTAGGCCTGATGACGCTGATTGCATAGCATCAACACCAAAGCCATTATTGGCGTATTCGCTGTCGTGTACTACAAACACAAGATTGATTTCAGAGCCTGTGCCGTCCGTTTGCTCACCGAATCGACGTCCAACACCAAATAAGGCTAAATTGCCGTTTTCACTGGCAACGAAACGACTAACTAACCAATAACGCCAATCTTGGGTAAATGAGCGGCGAGCTTGTAAAACTAGTTCATACCCTTCTTCTTGATTACCAAGGCCATCTAATCTGCCATCGTCAGAATCACTTTCTTCTCGACCTTCTTCAAATCCAATCAAAGCATCTAGCAGCCATTGATCATTAAGTAATCCTCGCCAGCCAAATGCTTCTCCTGCAAAGTAATAAATATTATCACCACTGCGCCATTGCACGGCACCGGCTGGCTGTGCTTCCAGTCCAAATTCATCAGATCCTTCGTAAGCAGATTCATATTCTAACCCCACACCTAAGCCAAATGCCCAGCCATCTTCACCTTTGGTGAAATCATCAATAGATGGAAGGGGAACTAAAACTGTCTTATCTTCTTGAGCTAATGCTGTGTTATTAAAGGTAGTGTGTATAAACAATAAAACGGCTAAATATATAAATTTTTTCATGGTACTTATTCTGTTTATTAAAAGGGTTGTTACATAAACAATTTTACGAATTCGCTTAGGATATGGTTCATAACTACTTTTGTATTTTTTCTTCTAACCCGGCAGCAAACTCGTAGCAGCACATTTACACCCCGTCATTAGCTCTTTTATCGCATCTCGCTAATTGCTACCCACAAAAAAGCAGCCATAAGGCTGCTTTGAAGGGAAATCACATTTTAATGATGGGCATTAAATGTGGTTATTACACTTAAAGTGCTTTCCATACATCCGCGACACCTGGCTCGTCTCCTTGAGTCCACCATTTCGCTTCGTATTTATTGCCTTGGTGAGTGACTTGGTCGCCACCGTTGTAGATACCCGCCGCTTGCCACACAACATCACCATTACCGTCGGTTGGTTGTGAACTTGCTTCCCATGGGCCACCTAAATCAGGGCGGTCACCTTGTGTCCACCACTTAGCTGTGTACTCTATGCCGTTGTAAGTTACTTTATCACCACCTACATAGATTGCAGTATCACTCCAGCTGGTTTCACCATCTGGCGGAGTTGTTGTGTCAGAATCTGTCACGGTGACATTAAAGCTCACTGCTGTTGCAGTTTGACCATCACTTACCGAAACCGATACAACATAACTAGTATCAGCATCAACGCTGCCCGCTTGTAAACTCACATCAGCACCAGAGCCTACTAACGTTAAGCCGGCTGGCACACTCCAGCTGTATGAAAGCGCATCGCCATCAGCATCAGATGCCGAAACCGCCACGTCCACACTCGCGTCTTCTGCCACTGTTTTATCAGTAATTGCCGCAACCACTGGTGCTTGGTTCTCGCCTGTCGTTGGTGCTACCACATTCACTGTAACGTTACGGCTTACACTTGCCTCGCCATCGCTCACACTCACAGCAACCGAGTATTGCGTATCAGCAGTCACTGATGGCGCTGTGATTACAAGGGTATTTGAATTTTCACCGGTTACTGTTAACGCACTGTCAGCTGTCCAGCTAAAGCTTAGCGGATCGTTATCAGCGTCAGTTGCCGATGCACTAACAGATACACTTTCGCCCGCATTAACAGATACGGTGCTTGATACAGATAGCACGGGCGCTCTATTGCTAGGCTCAGTGACGGTACCACCTAAACCCTCATGCATTGCATTAAGAATATCGCCATTATCTGCGTCAATTTCCCATGCAAACAGACCACCTAGATTATATTGATTAACATAAGCACCTTTTGCCAAAACTGATCGACGGTTATCGTATGTAATTAATTTACCGTTACTACGGTTCCATACATAAGCGGCTTCGGCTTGTTCGTCATAACCTGTTTCAAAACCATTTATGCCATTTTCTGCAGCGCCCAGCATGTAGGTTTTAATGCCTTTATAATCGATAACACCATCTTCCCATACACCTTGCGCTGTAGTGCCTTTTAGTTTGCCATTACCGGGGGCTGTCATTGGGTTATCAGCGATAGTCGCGTTTTCTGGATAAACGCCTTCCCAACCACGACCATACATAGCAGTACCTACCACGATTTTCTTCGACGGTACGTTTTGCGCAAGTAGATTTTGCACTGCGTTATCGGTTGTGTAAGCAGGGCCTTTATATGGAACGCCTTCTTCATCAACACCCGTGCCATCACACTGACCAACACGGAAATGCGATGAACAATAAAGCGCAGCCTGATGGCCCGTTACATTGCTCCATGCACCATAATAGTCGTAGCTCATTAAGAAAATGTAATCCATATATTGTTGAGCTTGTGAGTAGTCTACATCTTCAATTTTGTCGTAACCTGCACCAATCGCTGATGTTAACTCATACTCACGGCCTGTCTCGGCTTCAAGCTTATCAAGCATCGCGCGCAGCTCTTGCATTAGCGCTACGTATGCTGGGCCGTCAGCAACTGGGTCGCCTAAGTTTGGATTAGCACCCTGACCACCCGGGTATTCCCAGTCAATATCAACACCGTCGTAGAACTTCCACGTTCTTAAAAACTCTTCCATTGATGCCACAAACGTGTCGCGATTGGCTTTATCGGTAAAGTAAGCAAATGGATCTGATAAAGTCCAACCACCTACTGATGGTAAAATTTTCAGATCAGGATAACGCTGCTTTAACGCCATTAACTGCGAATACGTACCACGAATTGGATCATTACTATCAACACCTGGTAGCGCTTTTTGAATCGCAGCCCATGGGTCGTGGATCACCACTTCAAAATCTTGTGAGCCTGCACAGGCAGTATTTAGCGCGTTTTTAGGCCCACCTGTTAACGAGTCATTAGGTCCACAAATTGGAATAAATCCATACAAGATATGACTGAGGTTTTGCGCTGGAATATTGGTTACATCATAGTCACGGCCATAAATACCCCACTCAACAAAGTAGGCACCGGTTACAAGACCGTCTTTGGTGCCAATATCTTGGTTGTTTGGATCATAATCCATCGGTAATGGCGCTAAGTGACCGCCATCTGTATCGGCAATAACAATTGGCTTACCTTCACTGCGAGCACAGGTAGTACCGCCTTCACATAGTTCTAAATATAATGTGTGACGACCGGCTTTATCATACGGGAAGCTAATAACACCACTTTTGGTGCCTGCTGCAAGTGACCCTTCATTAACCAGCATATCATCGAAATACACTTTGTAGCTGTCGCCGCCATCCCCACTCCATGCGTTCCATTCAATGCTGATGGTGACTTCATCTACACGGTTCACCAAGCTCTTATATGAACCTGTACCCTCAAGATCAACCTCAACAAATGAGTATTCTTGTGGCTCCCAAATAATGGTTGGTGTTGAAGGTGCTGCATTCGCTGCACTTGCAAAGAGTGCAACACCAATGGCTGCAGTTAATTGTTTTATATTCATGATTCTCTCTTATCTGTTTTTATATAGCGTTACGCTGTTATTGATAAAGTTTGAACTACAAAACTTTAGATTTCTGTCCATACTTGGCTGGCACCCGGTACATCTCCTTGGGTCCACCACTGCGCTCGATAGCGCTGTCCTTGATAGGTTACTTCGTCGCCGCCTTGATAGGCTTTGCCGCTGTTCCACTCGATTGATGCACTGCCAGATTCAAGCTGCCATGCATCACTACTGTCTGGTTGTGCGCCTTGGTTCCACCATTTCGCACTGTAGATTCCGCCGTTAAAACTCACTTTATCGCCCGTGTTGTATTGGCTTGTGCTATTCCAAACAGGCACGCTCGGATCAACAGGGTCAGGGTCGATTACAGTGCTATTAAGTACAGTCACGTTAAAACTTACTTGGCTTGTAAGCTCGCCATCTGACACCGATACACTCACTGTGTAACTTGCATCAGCATCCACAGCAGGGGCAGTTAGCGTGATGTTGGCATCGCTGCCCGTAAAGCTCAGTGGTGCAGGAATATCCCAGCTATAAGTTAATGTGCTTTGTTGATCATCAAAGGCGTGCAGGTGTATCGCGGTGCTGCTGCCTTCTTCGACTTGAAGGTCATCTGGTTGATGAATAATCGGCGCGGTATTGTCAGGTGCAGCTTGTACGCTTAATGCAAAGCTGTAATTTGTATTCGTTGTAAAGACTTGATTTATCAATAAATCTGTAGCATCAAAGGCAATATCTCCAGCGCTATTTTGCACGCCAATATTAACTAAGTGCGCGTAATTAAGGTTTAACAGCGCTGCAAATTCAGCCTGCCAATTAGCTTGATTATCAGTTGTGATCTGCATTTGTTGAGTAAGTAACTCTTGACCATTTTCATCAAATAACCGCGCTGACACACTACCGCCAACCTCGCCGTTTTGTCCTTGACGAACAAAGTAGCTGATTGCTGTCCAATCGCTTGGCTCTGTCGGGGTCGCATCGTTGACAATATTAATATCGCTACAGTTGTAGAAGCCTTCGCCACCGGCATCATCTCGTTGCCAGCGCGTGTATAAAATGGCATCGCCACTGCGTCCTTGTGGAATCGATACGCTCATTTCATAGTAACGGTCGTTGTTAGCGTCAATACTAAAATCAACATTGCCGTACTCTTCAACAAGCTCTAGGTCATCCCACGTAAGCACTTGAGTCGCACTATCAAAGCCCGGTTTTGTTAAATAAAACTGCCAGAAACTTGGGTTATGCGGCGTACTCGCTAAAAAGCGCACTAAAATATCGCCATTTGTATTAGGAATAACCTCACTGCGTTGCCAATGCGCTGAAGGTAAATCCATACCGCGTTTTTCTGGGTCGCCTGCTGCACATAATCGGCCATCAGGTACACTTTGTTTTACTGCATCAAGGTTTGTGTATTCAATGGTATTAGCTGAAAATTCAATGTCTTGTACAAATTGCACATGCCCTGCTTCAACAAACGCTGCACGACAAGCAAGGTTAGGGATCCCCGTGCCATCAGCAGGCCACCAGTAACCGCCATCGGCATTACAAAATGCTTGGCGCGCCTTCGGGCTTTCTAAGAATCCGTGGGCATTCACATGGCTTGATGCACAGGCAAGCAGCATGCTGGTTGCCACTGCCGATAAAGACAATGCCTTTGATTTCATTACTTTCATTGTTGTTCTCGCTGTAGAAATGCGGAGCAAAGTGCTTGCTCCGCTTAGTTGGTTAAAGCGTGCAACTCACCGTCCAGTCAGCCGATGTGCCTGGCTCTGTGCTCGTCCACCACTTTGCTTCGTAAATCACGTTGTTGTGATTCATTAGGTCGCCGCCAACAGCATGGCTTGGGTTACCAGCCCAGTCAGTTTGCGGCCAATTTGGATACACAGGGATGCTTGCTACATCAACACCATTACAGCTTCCCTCGCCACCCGTATCACCACCGGTATCACCGCCAGTATCACCACTGCCTGCAGTGCCATCTGGTAGCATTGGGTATTCGTATTTAAAAGCGTAAGTTTTGCCATTTTTCTCAATAGTGAAATTAGTTGGCCCCGTAATTGGCATGTAGTACATAACTTGTGCCTCAACGGTTTCACCTGTGTTAAATGACTTTTCGATACCGCCCCACTCATTCACTAAGGTGATTGAAAAACGATGAAACTCATTTTCAAAGCCGCCGATATTATCGCCAGCCGCATTAGAACCATTCGCTTCAACAGCCATACCGAGCTTTTCTTGTGCATTCCAATTTGATTTGAAAATTGCAGAGGTAGAAACGGGCACATCAAAGCTGATTTTTGCGCCGCTTAAGTCGATATCTGAGTTATTGGTGAATGCGAATGTAGGTGAAATCGGGTAGTTATCATCACCAATTGGGAAGTCTTTCACCGTAAAGCTTACGTCAACCGCTTCGCTTGGAATGGTAAAATCGACATTACCTTGATGAGTGTTGTAAGCCACACCACTTTGGTTAAATTTATCGTAAGCAAGTGTGGTTAAGCTTGAGCCCATGAAATACTCACCTTTCGCTGAGTCATAATCATAGTCACCGGCAAGCTCCCAAAACATGATGCCGCCAAGGCCATTGTTGATAACATAATCAACTTTGGTTGCCATTGATTGCTCATCTTCAATTGATAAGAAAACCTTTTTCTCTGCATTCCAAAGCCATGGAGCAACCGCCACATCATCGTAGTAACGTGTGTAAGTACCCGTTAATACATCATCTGCATCGGTTTCTGGCGTTAGACCATAGATTTCAAGGTAAGATGGATTAATACCATTTTCGAGGTTTTTCGCATGCCATAGCGGGTTTGAACCAGCTGGCATTTCTTCACCAACATCGTTCTTATCGTGCCATAGATTATCGATGCCAAGTGCGCCATTACCGCATTGGTTTTTCTCACCAACGCCGGTTCCTTTAGCACATTTTGATTGATCGGGTAGCGCTGCTTGGCCCCATAAACCATTGGTACCACCCGACACATCTTTAAAGCCACGGGTGTAATATGGAATACCAATATTGATTCGACCTGCAGAGACCGCACCGCGGAAATAACGTACTGCCCAATCCGTATTTAAATAACCAATTCCTTCAAACTCTGCAGTGGTATAAACGCCCCATTGCGCTAATTCAGAATCAAGGCCAGTATCAAACAAGGCTGCGTTGTGGCCTACATGTGAATTCCATGCACCATGTAAGTCATAAGACATAATGTTAACGTAGTCGAGATACTTCACGCTTTGGAATGTTTCCATGCCACGTAATAAGTAACCTGAAGATGGCGAAGCAATCGTTAATAAGTAATGCTTACCTGCCTTTTCACCTGCAATATCAAGTTCTTCACGAAGTTTTTGCATCAATACACGATACGATGCATTAAGGCCTGCACGACGTGCATTAGAGATAGGAAAATCATCAGGGTGGCCTGAGTCATTCATTGACGATGGGTATTCATAATCAATATCGACACCATCAAAGCCGTAGGTTTCAATAAATTCAACGGCGCTTTTCGCAAAAGCATCAATCCCCGCTTGGTTCACTGAGCCATCAGCATTGGTTGTCATCGTGTAGAAACCACCGCTATTTACGCGAGTACCGTCTTCACCAAAATAACCGCCAGTTTCAGCCCAACCACCTACAGAGATTAAGGTTTTTACATCTGGGTGTTGTTTTTTAAATTTATTGAGTAAGTTAAAGTGACCTGTGTAACTAAAGCTTGGATCCATTTCAGCGCCTGTAACGCCCGGCCAAGTCATGTTTGTCGCAGGGTTGCCAACTGCATTTGGATCACCAATCGAGACCTTGTTATTACCATCAACATGCGCAAAGGCATAGTTGATATGGGTGATCTTGTCCCAAGGAATATCATTCACTAAGTAGCTTGGCTGACCATTGGCACCATTTCGCCAACTCGTAAAATAGCCAATAACTCGGCGTGGATGATCGGCGCCCATTTTCTCACGGCCATTTTCATCATACACGCTACAGTATGGGGTATTCACACCCGGTGTTTGGTATAAGCCTTGCGGTTTACAATCGCTACCAGGTTCTGTAGCTTCAACAACATTCACAACTTTGCTTTGTGTACCCGTCGCGCCTTCGTTATCTGTCACCGTTAAGGTAAATGAAAATTGCCCAAGTGCTGGAGCCTGCCACGTATAACTTGAAGAAGCGGCACTGGCTTGATGAACTTCAGTGCTGTTTTCAGTTAACGATAACGCAGTTACTTGGCCATCGCTATCAGTGCCAGAAAGCGCAAACACCACACTGTCACCCACCGTTACTTGTGATGGTAGTGAGCTAAATTCAATGCTCGCCACGGGCGCTTGGTTAACCGGCTCTACGTCATCAGACACACTCACTGAATGTGCAACCGCTGTAGAGGTTAGCCCTAAATCATCCGTTGCGACCGCACTTATCACATGGCTGCCTTGCGTTGCTTGCCAGCTCGCTGAATAAGGTGCACTTGTCACAACACTCAGCGATGTACCATCAACAAAAAACTCAACACTTGCCACGCTACCATCAGGATCAGTGGCGATTGCATTTATGACAACGCTGTCACCACTAGTAAATAAAGAACCTTCTACTGGTGTTAAGCTACTAATTTGAGGCGCTTGATTTTCACTGACAACGCTGTCACAAGCACCCAATAAACGCCACTCTTGATCGATACCAGAGGTCTCCACAGGATTGGTTTGCGTCCACCACTTCGCTTCATAAGCGCTACCTTGTGCTTGAATCTGATCACCACCAACATGAGTTTGCCCTTGTTGCCACACTTCTAAGTTGCTGCAATCAATCGCAGCCTGTGCTGTAAAGCCGTATAAACCTAGCGACAGCGCACTCAGTTTAAAGGCATTTTTTATTAATTTATGCGAGCTCATTCGCTCCCTCCGCCCAAAGTTTTTATAACATTTATTTTACAAATACAACTTTAAAGTAACACAAAGCACTATTACGTCAAGCTCAAAATTACCCATAAACGGTAAATTACCAGTTATTTTTTATGTGTAATTTAATGAAAAACACTAAAAAAGAATTAATTATTTATATCAAACAGCAAAAAACAAACTGATTCTACAAGGCAAAAGTAAACACAAAATTAACAATAAATTAACCACAGGAAGTGCAGCACATCTGGATTGTATGAAAAACAGGCAAAGCTTGTGTGAGGAAAAACAAAAATAATTGAAGTATCTATTTTAGGTATATAACGAATAAATTAGTTTTTAGATAAAAATTTCTAAAAAAATTGACTTAAAATTATTCTTAACGCGAATTTTAGGTAAAAAAAAAGCAAACACTGAGTGTTTGCTTTTCACAAAAATCCTATTTGATCACAACTTAATTAAGCAGCGATTAAATAGGACTCTCGTCCTGCATGTTTTGCCTTACGTTGATAAGCACCTTTACCTTTTTTTGGTTTCTCTACTTTTGCTGTAAACAGCTTAGATGTCACCATTGCGGCGTACACATTGTCGTTAATTACACCGCGACCAGTATCAACTTGGCCTTGTGTGCGTTGTTTCTTTTTGCTCATTTTTTGCTCCTATTAAATGTGTTGCGAGTATATACCTAGCCAAACTCTACGCAAGCGATTTTTAAGAAAAAACAATGATTTTTACCCCTCACTTTGTCTTAAGCACTTTTACTAAACATCATGCCTTGTTGTCATTTTATAGACTAAATTCGCATTTTGATTGCATTCACTACCTAACTGCTGGCAAAACTAGCAAAAACAACCATAGTTAATTAAAAAACAGGATTACGATGACTGACTTTCTCTTAATCGCCTACATTTTTCTTCTGGCCGGCATTATTGCCGTACCTATTGCAAGTAAATTAGGGCTTGGCTCTGTGCTTGGCTACTTACTCGCAGGTATTGTTATTGGGCCAACACTGACATTTTTAAATGTTGATGTGATTGCCATCCAGCATTTTGCTGAGTTTGGTGTGGTAATGATGCTGTTTATTGTTGGTTTAGAGCTTGAACCCAAAGCACTTTGGTCTATGCGAAAACAGCTTATTGGTCTAGGTGGTGGCCAAGTAATTTTATCTGCTGCCGCCTTTACCGGTATAGGCTTAGCGTTTGGCCATGCTTGGCAAACAGCTCTTACAATAGGCTTAATATTATCGCTTTCATCTACCGCGATTGTGCTGCAAACACTTTCAGAGCGCGGGCTGTTAAAGTCAGATGGTGGCCAAGCCTCATTTAGCGTATTACTCACTCAAGACATAGCCGTTATTCCTATGCTTGCGTTTATTCCATTGCTTGCTTTACCAGAATTAGCACCCGCAATTGCAGATACAGCCCATGCAAGCGAAGACGCGCATGCTGGTTTAAGTTTAGTGGCAGATCTTGAGGGCTGGCAAGCTGCGCTGGTAACCTTGGGTATGATTGCACTAGTGATCTTTGGTGGTAACTACTTAACCGCACCGATTTTTAGATTTGTCGCACAAGCACGGCTTCGCGAACTATTTACTGCAACGGCTTTATTCTTTGTTATTGGTATCGCTTTGATGATGTCATTAGTTGGCTTATCACCTGCGCTTGGCACTTTTTTGGCAGGTGTTGTGCTTGCAAATTCACCTTATAAACATGAGCTTGAAAGTAATATCGATCCCTTCAAAGGGCTATTACTTGGATTATTCTTTATCACCGTTGGCGCAAGTATCAATTTTCAATTACTCACAGATAACCTAGCTACCATCGTGCTATTAACTGGGGCACTGATTGCAACTAAAACAGTTGTGCTATTAATTTTAGGCCGCATTTTTGGCTTAAGAGGCGCCTCACTTTGGTTGTTAGCACTAGGGCTTGCACAAGCTGGTGAATTTGGTTTTGTATTACTTGCTTACAGTGTGTCTAACAATGTATTGGCAGCAGCCCTTGCCGACCAGTTATTACTGGTTGTGACCCTATCAATGCTGCTTTCGCCGGGGCTATTTATTCTCTATCAACGTGTGATAGCGCCTCGCTTTATTTGTGAGCAAGCCAAGCGAGATGAAGAAGAGTTTCCTGATGATAGCCATGTGATCATTGCAGGCTCAGGCAGAATGGGTGGCCTTGTTGACCGTATTTTGCAAGCAGGTGGATATAACACCACCGTAATTGATTATAATTATAAACAACTTGAAGCACTTGAACATGTTGGTATTCGTAACTTCTTTGGTGATGCAACTCGTCCAGATTTACTCAGTGCAGCTGGCATTGAGGATGCAAAATTACTAGTTGTAGCACTTGATGATGCCGAGCAAATAACTAAACTCGTGCGTTATGCTATGCAAAATTACCCGCATTTACATGTTGTTGCCCGTGCAGTAGACCGTCACCATGTGTATGAATTATGGACATACGGTTGTCGCGATATTATTCGCGAAACGTACGACAGCACTATGCGGATGGGCCGTTCTGCTTTTGAAGCGCTTGGTATTGAGCGAGAAAAAGCCCAAGAAATGGTCGATATCTTCAGTGAATTTGATAAAGAGATGCTTAGAGAAGCAGCAGACGCTTACGAAATAGGCGTACCGTTTGAAGAGAACCAAGCCTATATCGATTGCATTAATAAGCTGTTTGAAGAAAAAGAACCTAAAATAAAACAACAAATGCGCGAGATATGCGAGCGAGTTGTTAGTAGTTCGAAATAGCAAAAATATTACAATTATGGAGGAGGTGTTTTCACTTCCTCTTTTTCTTCTCATTAACTTTTCTATGTGAAAATAATTTGAACCACAGAGAACACAGAGGTGCTTCGCGCTACACAGAGAAACTTAATGCACAAAGAGGATAAGAGGCGCTGCGCTTTAGAGAACTCCTTGTCTTTCTCTGTGCTCTCTATGTCCCTGTGGTTCGAAAAAAGATCTAGCAAACAGTTAGTCTCGATAAATAGGTTACTGGCTGCGTCTGAGAAGAAGGTTGGAGAAGTTAATTTGGGTTTCCTCGTTGTCTTCTCATTAACTTCTCTTTGTGAAAATAATTTGAACCGCAGAGAACACAGAGGCGCTTCGCACTACACAGAGCAAACAAATACTCTCAAAGAGACTGCATTGAATAGGATAAAACGCGATATAAAATCGCTGCTACAAACTCGCATCTCGCAAACTTTACCCTTTCCCCTCGCTAACTAACTCAAAGCTTTACAGCCAACCGATTTGGATAGAAAAAGTCTTTGCTATCAATGCATTTTATTTTGCTTATGTCTGTGTGCAATGGATTAATTAAAAAATTGTATTCGTCGGGGCATAAACTAGAAGGAACTTGCAACACGGCTGCTTCCATCGATGCTAGCCAATCAGAACCTAATGCCTGAGTGTCTGTAATATAGGGGTGATCATCCCATGCTTTTGGCAGTTCGCTGGCTACTAGCCTAATAACCTTTAGATCATCAGGTATCTGTATAGTGGTGATACTCAAGTTTTTACTTAATATGTCGGTTGTGTCATTCACTAATCGCTCAAGCATTGCTAAAGAGCGCGAGCTCGCCGTATAAACAATGGGTTTACCAACAAAATGCCACCGCCCCTGTGCATATAAACCACCAAGCCCAGATAACGCGTTAGCCAGATCATTATGAACTTTCGGTGCTATTCGGTAGCAAATCATTAAGCTGTGAACCCGTACTCAAGCCCCATTATCACTCGCTTTATCAGTTCACGGCCACGGATAGTATGGATCACTGACTTTGGCTCTTGATTCGCAAATTGAATGTTGGGCGTATTAAGCCACTCATTCCAACGTTTAACGTCACCAAAGTAGGCAATGCCTTGCGATGAAATACGTGCAATCTCTAAAGCATTTTCGCTCAGCTTAGCACTTAAACGTTTTCGGTCTTTACTGTAGCGCTCAAGTGTACGGGTCGTGGTGCCAATGGAGGTTGCTAAAATGTTGGCATCCCAATTCAGCTCTTTAGCGAGTGATTTAATCGCACTGACAGTTACACCTTGTGTTGCAACATTAATCTCATCAATTGTATTAGAATGAATTGTTACCCTACCATCAGTAACAACACCTAAATAATCAGTTTCTACAGCATTCATTTTACACCTCGTCGAATTCGACACTTGTCATTTATTATAGTGACAAATGTCGCATACTACAATTAAACAAAAAAATAGCGCCGTTAGGCGCTATTTAAGCTTCATTTCAACTTAGGAATTAAAAACTAAAGCTTAGTTTTGCGTAGTAAGTCATACCATCAAAACCATAAGGCAATGCACGTACAGGGTACTTAAATGCTTTATTAGTAATAAAATCAAGCGCTTCATCTTCGCCTAACTCGTCTGGTGTTACATCAAAGATATTATCAATACCTGCCGATAGCATCAGCTCGTCAGTTAGCTGATAACCAACATTTACATCAACTAATACTGCTGACTCAACCGTGCTTGTGTCTTTAAACTCACCAGTAGGCGATAACTCATCAGGTAAACCTATGTGGTCATTACCAAAGTATTTAACGTCAGTTTCGCCGTAGTAGTTAAAACGTAGCATGCTGTTGAAATCGCCACGATCGTATTCAAATGTTAGTGTTGCACGCTCACCTGGTTGACCATCCGTTAAGAAACTACGTTGTAAATCATCAAGAGCGATTGACTCAGGAACACCTTCTGGCGCATTCACATCATCAATTTCGGTTTCGTTAATGTTACCTGCAAAGGTTGCTGAGAAATTACCGTCGTACAAATCGGTGCGGTACGAAGCAATAATATCAACCCCTTTGGTGGTTGAATCAACCGAGTTTGAGAAGTAGTTAGCTTGCTGTGCACCTGTTGCATTAAGTGCCGCCACCGCTTCGGCGCTAAACGAAACATCGTCCGCCGACATTAAGCTGCCAAGGGTAATTCTGTCTTTAATTGCAACATGGTAAAAATCAACGGTCAGTGATAAATCGCTTGTTACATTATAAACAAAGCCCGCACTTAAGTTTTCTGAGCTCTCAAGTCCAAGACTATCAACACCAAGGGCTGACGGGAAATCAGATCCCGCTGTTGCAGTGAATGATTGCAATAACACGCCACCAGCACCTAAGTTTGTGGTGTAAGCTGTATAGGCGCTTTGTTGCAGTGATGGTGCTCTAAAGCCAGAAGAAATCGCACCACGCACGGCAAAGTCATCGGTAATTTCATAGCGCGTTGCTAGCTTGCCAATGATGTCATCACCGGCATCAGAGAAGTCTTCATAACGAAGCGCTGTACTTACCTGCCATGCGTCCGTGATCAGTGTTTCGGCATTAACATAAAATGCATAGCTGTGACGGCTCTCTTTATTTGACGCTTCAGGACGTAAACCGTTATAAGCTTGGAAGCCACACTCAGCAAATACGCTGCTGTCGTTAACCGCAGGGTATGAGGTATCTGAATTTGCTAAGCCACACGCGTAAGACGCTTCTTCGCCCGGCACGATTTCGTAATTTTCTTTACGATATTCAGCACCCACCGACACATAAACAGGTTCACTGCGACCAATATCAACAATACCATTTAAATCTGCATTTACTGTTGTTTGATCAAATCTA
The DNA here is from genome assembly GCF_004792295.1 of Pseudoalteromonas sp. MEBiC 03607. NCBI lineage: Bacteria > Pseudomonadati > Pseudomonadota > Gammaproteobacteria > Alteromonadales > Pseudoalteromonadaceae > Pseudoalteromonas > Pseudoalteromonas sp. MEBiC 03607. The sequence continues at coordinate 532,089 of NZ_SRRY01000002.1, read as the reverse complement.
AAACCACCTGAGTAACCACCTGAAGGGCCTGCATTTGCCGCAATATCAGCATCACTTGCACCTGGGTTATTCGCCACATATTCAGCAGCATACGAGGCATTTAGAGTATTTTTTGAGGTGAAATCATAGCTATTTTCACCATATACGGCCGAAACATCATAGCTCCAATCTGGGTTTAGCTCACCGCGCAGCCCAAGTGAAAACGAAATATCTTCGGCTTCGTTGTCGATGCGAGGTAAAAAGCCATCGCCATATACTTGCACAACGTTCTTCGCTGCTTGGTCAAAGTTACGGTAAAAACCATTGCCTAATGCCGTACGGTTTGAGTATCCACCAAATGAGTAAAGCTCGCTCTCGCCAAGTGGTAACGCCATGTTATAAAACACAGACGTAAATTCGCTATCTGCGTTACCTTGCCCCCAACGGACTTCGTCAGACAGCGTGCCAGCTGGTACATCAACTGAGCCACCGATATCACGCTGTGCGCGGTTGGTGCCATCAGCATCACGGTATTCTAAAGAAAAGTTAATGAAGCCGCCTTCATCGCCTAAATCAAAGCCACGGTTTAAACCCATTGATAGGGTGTCACCATCGCCTTCACCTGTGCTACCTGCTTGCACATAACCCGTTGTAACACCTGTTGAATCGTTTAGCGATAAGTTGATAACACCGGCTATCGCATCAGAGCCATACTGCGCCGCAGCACCATCACGAAGTACTTCAACGCCTTTTAAAGCGGTAAGTGGAATCGCGTTCATATCAGTACCCGCAGCACCGGCACCGACAGTACCATTTAAACCAAAAATAGATTGATTATGACGGCGCTTACCATTGATTAGAACTAACGTTTGGTCTGGCTGTAAGCCTCGAAGAGTTGCAGGTCTAAATAAGTCAGAGCCATCTGACACTTGCGTACGAGAAAAGTTAAATGAAGGAGCCGTCGCTTGCAGGCTTTGGCCAAGTTCAGTGAAACCACCTTTGTTCAAATCGTCAGCATCAATCAAATCAACCGGCGATGTTGATTCGGTAGCCGTACGATTGGCAACTCGTGAGCCTAATACAGAGATTTGTTCGATATTTTTATCTGCTTTTACGCCAGATGCTTGCTCGGCTGCCTGCACTGAAGTCGCAGAAACAGCCACACTGACCGCTACGGCCAGCATACTTAAAGAATGTGTTGTCATGTGTATCCTGTTGATATTCTGGCTTTCCTTAAATCAAAAAGACGCCCCTTTGGAGAAGTTAAGGAAAAGCACTAAGCACGTACTGTTGATTTTAAAAATCATAAATTTGAAAGCTAACTCAAGCCTGCGAGTTACCCCTTGGGAAACATCCTATCAACAAAAAAATGAAATGAAAGAAAAACTTGTTACGACTTAGGTATAATTTTTTCTATTTGTATGATTAATAGATTTTATAAGGGAGGAATTATTCAATTAATAGTAGAAATAAGCAAATTAATGCAACCATTTACTTATCTCTACCAACTCAATCTATTTATTGATCTTGCTCTAACATCGCCAGCTTTTCATCTTCGAGCATTAAGGCCATGGTGGCTATTTCGGCTAAACTCTCGTCTAATGCAGCAAAAAAAGTCGCAAACCCTTCACCCAATTTTTCTGGCTCTGGGTGATTAGCAAGTGCTTGATCCCACATTGCAAAAGTAGTTAATAAATCGAGTGTAGCTTCAAAGTTATCAATGAAAAGCTGCCCTTCTTCACTGGCTTCTTTTTGCTCATCAGCTTGCAGTAAAAACTGTAAGTCACTGTGCCAAATATCTTGATTAACTATGTATGCAGCAATGTAACCGCTGCAAAAGTCTTGTAATGCTTGGCTAGGTTCATTTGCATCAGCATCATTGGAATATAAATGAGCAAGTATTTTCTTTTGCTCAACTTGAGCTTCTGTCACATTATCAAGTAACTCAATCATTGCATCGCGCGGCTCTGAATCGGTCATTAATGTATTGAATATTGATTCATCGTTATCAGCGATATAATTTGCAAGCTCTGACTCACCAAAAAACTCAGAGCAGGCAAGCAGTCCAGCCATAAATCCAATGACCTGATCTAAACTAACTTGATTCGTCTCACTTTGACTTGCGAGATAGTTTTTCAATACTTCCGAGCTTTCTGTGTTAAACATAGTGTGCCTTTATATTTAATGTTGGTCAGTACTTAGTCTTACACTATCGAATCTACAGCGTTTTGCAACAACTTAAATTGTGTCAATTAGTTAACCACATCTCTAACGTGACTTTGCACTGGAAATACACAACTAATGCGCGTGCCCGTTCCCTCTGTGCTTTGTATTTCAATAGTGCCTTGATGATCATGCACAATCGCATAAACCATGGTCATTCCCATTCCAGTGCCTTCCCCTACCGGTTTGGTCGTGTAGAAAGGATCATATATTTTAGCGATAGTTTCTGCTGACATCCCCACGCCATTGTCTTCAACATCAATATAAATATGATGTTGAAGTTCATAGACCGACACAGTGATCTGCGCTTTTGAGCTACTCGCATCACATGCTTGCTTTGCATTTATTAATACATTCACAATCACTTGACTGATAGCTGCTAAATTACACCAGCTCTCAGAAATCGTATGGTAGTCAGTTTGTAAATCGCATTCTTTAAGTTGATTCGCTAATAACTTAACTGCACTTTTTACCGCATCAGTCATATCAGCAAACTGTTTGTTATGGCCCTTTGGTCGAGAGAAATCGAGCAAATTTGCAACTATCTTGCTGATCCTTTGTAAACCTTGCGCTGTGTCATTTATTAAGTCAGGCAAATCATCTGCTAAATAACGAACAGAGTGTACTTTATTTAAATCGGTTAATTGCTGACAAAACGCCGCTTTATCCATTTCACTACAGGCAAATTCATCACATTTAGCTAATAATGCACTGAAATAATTGCAATACTCCTTAAGGGTATCGACATTACTAATGCTATAAGCAAGGGGGTTGTTAATTTCATGGGCAACCCCAGCGCATAGTGTGCCCAAAGTGGCCATTTTTTCTGCTTGAATAAACATTGCTTGATGACGCTCTAAGTCTGCAATTTTTTGTTCAAGCTCACTGTTTAATGCAACAAGAATACGGCTCTTGTCTGCTAACAGTTGCTCTGCCTCTTCCCTAGCTGCTTTTTCTAATAAATAAGCTTGCTTAAAGTCATTCATTTTTCTCTCAAACTTTAGCCTGTATCACTTAAAACCTAGCACAAGCCTAGATTTAAGGCTATGTTATTGATTAACGATGGTTCACAGTAAATCGCTATGGCAGAAAAAGTAAGCAAAGAGCATATTCAAGTATTATGCATTGATGATGACGAAATTGTTTTACGCACTTTATTAAGGTTGTTATCTGCACATAATATCTCAGCAAAAGCGACAGCAGATCCGACAGAAGGTCTTACGCTATTAGCAGCTTATAATTTTGATGTGATTATTTGTGACATGCGCATGCCACAGATGGATGGCGCGGAGTTTTTTGCTCAAGCACTTAGTATTGCACCAGATCCACAACGTATTTTATTGACCGGTTACTCAGACATCGACAATACCATTGCCGCAGTCAATAAAGGTAAGATCCATGCTTATATTCAAAAACCTTGGCAAAATGAATTACTGCTTCGCAATATTAGTGATGGCATTGAAAAAACTTCTCTTAAACGAGAAAACAAACGCCTTGAACAGCAAATTAAAGCACAAAATGCGCAACTAAAAGAGCTCAACAATAACCTTGAGCAAATGGTCGAAAAGCGAACTCTACAAATTCGTAAAGTGCTTAAACAGCTCGAAGAAGTAAACGAGCGTGAAAAACACGAGCACCGCACAACCTTTGAGATTTTATACAACTTCATTAATGCAAACCCTTATCTAGACGGTATGCAAGCACAAAACATTGCCACTACCAGCAAGCAAATTGCAGAGCAACTTGGTTTAGATAAGAAACACATCGAAATGGCTGAAATGGCTGGATACCTTGCGCAAATAGGGCTGCTAGCAATGGAACCAGAGCTGTATAAAAAGCCAACCAGAGAGCTTACAGAAAACCAAAAAAAGTTATTTTATACTCACCCAAGTACAGCCCAGTTAATGCTTATGCCTGCACCACATTTACATGATGTCTCTGAGGCTATTTATTATCAATTTGAACACTATAATGGCTCTGGCATACCCAAAGGCTTAAAAGGTAAAGAAATACCGATTACCGCAATGATTTTAGCGGTGGCTAGAGACTTTTGGCAAACAATCGCCCATATAAATGTGCAAGACAACAGCAAGTTTGAAAGTGCGCTTGACCAATTGCAATTATACAGTGGCACCTACTACCACCCGAAGATTTTAGAAACCCTCGGCAGTTTAAAAATAACCTGTGCCAGTGATCAGCAAGTTGGCACTATGAAAATTATCTCTGCTCAACAACTAAAAAATGGCATGGTTTTAGGTCATGCACTAAGAAACTACGATGGAATTCTTTTACTACCAAAAGGGCATGTATTTGGCCCTAAATCAATTAGCAAGTTACAACAGCTTGAAGCTAAAAAACCAAGTCCTTTCAGGATCATGATCAAAAATTAGCGAATAAAGTGATCACATAGTCAGGTTAGTTCGTTACAATACGATTTATATAACGTTTACTTCATCAAGGAGCGCTCAGTGTCGCGATTTTCCGCTATAACCGATAACCCGCATGACGGCCGATTCAATAAAAAAACGGGTATTTTATTGACCAACTTAGGGAGCCCAGATGCGCCAACAACAGCGGCACTTAGAACTTACTTACGCGAGTTTTTATCTGATCCTCGTATCGTCGAGATTCCTCGCTTTATTTGGATGATTATCCTGTATTGCTTTGTTTTAACGCTGCGCCCGAAACGTTCAGCAGCACTTTACAAAAGCATCTGGACTGAAAACGGCTCACCACTAACACACATTACGCGAGAACAAAGTAAACGCCTTGCAGCACTATTAAAAGATAAAGGGCACCACGACACTGAAGTGGTTATGGCAATGCGCTACGGTAACCCATCGATTGAAGCAGGCCTTGAAGAGCTTCGCGACAAAGGCATCACTCGCGTAATCGTGCTGCCTATGTATCCGCAATATTCAAGCACCACCATAGGTTCAACATTTGATGCAGTATCAAATGTGCTTCGTAAATGGCGCTGGGTACCAGAGCTTCATTTCATTAATGGTTATCACAATAACCCAACTTATATTGATGCCCTCGCCGCTAGCATTAGTGAAGACTTAAATGCCCATGGCACACCACAAAAGCTAGTGTTTTCGTACCACGGTACACCTAAGCAATTTTTAGAAAATGGCGACCCTTACTACTGCTTTTGTATGCAAACTACCCGTTTAGTTGCTGAAAAGCTGGGTTTTGAAAAAGACTTTGCTGTAACAACATTCCAAAGCCGCTTTGGTAAAGCTGAGTGGTTAAAACCTTACACCGATGCCACACTTGAAAGCTATCCAGAGCAAGGTATTAAGGATATAGCGATTATCAGCCCTGCATTTAGTGCCGATTGCCTAGAAACCTTAGAAGAAATTGAAGGCGAAAATCGTGAAATTTTTGAACATGCAGGTGGTGAAAAGTACCGATACATACCAGCACTCAATACCCGCAGTGATCACATCAATGCCATATTTGAAGTGATAAAACCATTACTTAAATAACAAAAGGCCCCAGTAAAGCTGGGGCTTTTTTGTTATACACTGCCTTGCGATTCGATAAACAAAATTCGCGCTTCTCCCTTGGGATGCGCAACATGCTCCGTGCCAACACTGGCAAAAAAGATATCCCCTGGATTAAGAAGCTCAGCACATACTTCACCATGCTGTTTATAAAGCATTTCAACCTGACCACTTAACACCACAAAAACTTCTTCACCATTATTGATGTGCCATTTGTAAGGTTCATTCGTCCAGTGCAAACGAGTTGTAATACCATTCATATTGGCAATATCTAATGCTCCCCAAGCTCGTTCAGCTGTAAATTCGTGGCTTCGTATAACTTGCATCGTTTCAAATCCTTCAATCTTTACGTGTCATAACCAAGGTCACCGTGCCAGCAACAATCCCCCAAAACGCAGAACCGACCGAAAATAAGGTTAGGTTAGAAGCTGTGACTAAAAAGGTCACGATTGCGGCTTCGGTATAATACGCCTCAGTTAAAGCTTGCTGTAAGCTACTAGCAATGGTGGCGAATAACGCAATACCTGCCAACGCTAAAATAAGTGCTTGTGGCAAACTTGCTACCAAACCAACTAGCGTTGCAGCAAGGAGCGCCATAATAATGTAAAACACACCACCCGCAATGCTTGCCCAATAACGCTTGCTTGGGTCTTTATCAGCCTCAGGGCTCATACAAATTGCCGCAGTGATAGCAGCAAGATTAATTGCATAACCACCAAAAGGCGCAATAAACACATTTAAAAGTCCCGTTACATTTAACGCCGCCGACACAGGGGCTTTATACTGATGCGCTTTTAACACGGCGATGCCAGGTAAGTTTTGCGATGTCATCGTTACTATAAACAGCGGTAAACCAACACTGATCATGGCATTAATGTCGAACACTGGCGCTATATAAGCAAACTCACTCATTTTCCACTGCCAGCTAGAGGTATCGATTTGCCCTGTTATGCCTGCCATTAAAAAGCCAGCCACAACCACTGCGAGCATAGCAAAGCGCGCAAAGTAACGTTTTCCACATAAATACACCGCGACCATTAAGCCAATTACTAATGGCAGTTCGTTCATAAAATTAAATACATCAATGCCAAAATTCACCAGTACGCCTGCAAGCATGGCACAAGCCAGTTGGCTTGGAATTTTGTTCATCATTTTTTCGAACACGCCGGTAATTCCAGACAAAAACACCAGCGCCGCAGAGAACATAAACGCGCCAATAGCTTGGTTTAAGCTATACCCTTGAGCACTTGAAATGAGTAATGCCGCTCCGGTTGTTGACCACGCGATAAGAATGGGCACTTTGTAGTAATAAGACAAAGCAATTGAGCTCACGCCCATAGCAAGACCGAGCATCAACACCCAGCTGGCAACTAAATCGGGGGTGCCGCCTAACACCATCACAACCTGATAAATAAGCGCGATTGAGCTGGTAAAGCCGATAATAACAGCCACTAAACCCGCAGTTGCTCGACTGATGAGCTGACTCATGTACACACACTCCTTGCCAATAAAAAAATCTACCTTATCCTATGATTTGCTAATTAGCACTGTACACTTTTGTAGTATTTGTAAGTTTATTTACTATACAGATGACACAAAAAAGGCGTGTTATATACACACCTTGAAAAATATTAAACAGCCTCTAAACAAGGCTCTTCGAGTACTTCGGGCTTATCAAAAATACCCAGACGAATGCGAATAAAGTGCAAAATCTCTTTGGCTACATCAATCCCTAACGCCCCTTCTAAACCTTCAAAACCTGGGCTTGAGTTTGCTTCACAAATTTTAAAGTGCTGCTCGTCAAATAATAAGTCAATGCCCGCTACATCAAGGTTGAGTACGTTCGCAGTTTGAGTTGCAAGCCATTCGATTTCAGGTGTAATAGTAAATGACTTACCTGTTCCTCCGGCACTTACATTGGCTTTAAAGTTTTTACCCTGTGAGTTACGCTCCATACATGCAACAGCACGCCCACCGATAGTAAGCACTCGCAAATCTCGACCATGACTCGACTTAACAAACTGCTGTAAAATAATATTTGCCTGTGGGTTTGCCGCTTCAATAAGTTGCATTAAGTCATCAAACTCATCTTTTGATTTTGATAAAAATACGCCACTACCCTGCGAGCCCGATAACGTCTTAATCACGACAGGAAAACCAATCTGTTTTTCCACTAAATCAATGTTCACCGGAAACTTAACCAACATGGTATTTGGTGTAGGCAAATTACATTCTGCTAAAATTTGCTGTGCAAATAATTTGTCTTTTACCGTTTCAATTGATTGCGAGCTATTTACACAATACACACCTAAACGTTCCAAGTGACGAATAATTGCCAACGCAAAATAGGTTGTGCTTGCACCCATTCGTGGAATAACGAAATCTGGTAACGCAACTGATTGCCCATCGATTAAGATGCTTTTGCCATCTTCGCGAGTAATTGTTAAATCAAACTGATCAGGCGAGTAAACATGTAAGTCGATGCCTTCTTCTTTTGCAGCAGCAAGCAAGCGCTCTACCTCGTAGGTCTCTTGCTTTAGCAAACCTTGGCTATCTTTATAAATAATCCACCCGCGCATACTCGTTACCTCTAATCTTGGGTTTATGTGACAAAAAAACGCGGATTATGCTGAGCATTGCAAACTAAGTAAAATTAATTAATTTTATCGTCACGACAATTATTACCGCAACTTACTGATTATCTATTGACCAATATGTTAACTTAAGGTAAAAATCAACATTAAGTTAACATTAAAACCCGTAAGAGAAACATGTGAACAGGACGCTTGCATTAATCTTCATTTTGCCACTCACTGCATTTGCATTGAATGAATGGCATATTCAAAGTGATGGTTTTACATCAAAACCAGACACACAACCGAATGTTGCAACTTACAATTCAGAGCAACAGGTGCTACCTCAGCAACCTACTGTTAATTTAACAGCACCGCTAAATCAGCTTTCAAACAAAGCCCATGAATTTCTCTACAAACAAGGTCGTTTGCCCGAGAAATTAAGTGACACAGCGTTTAGTGAATTCGATTTAGATACCCTAAAAACACTTCAAGCGGGTGATAACTTGATTTTAGCTGTTGATGAAAGCCGCACTTACACACTAGAAATAAGCAATATTATTGAAGCGAGCAATGGTGATCGGAGCGTATTTGGTAAAGTCACTGATGATGACAAGACTAGCCATCAAGCAGTGATGACCGTAACAAAAAATACTCTGCAAGGGCAGCTTAACACTCACACTGACAGCTATAAATTTGTAAGCCACGGAGAATACGGCTGGGTAACGAAGTTGTAAGAGTTACAAGGGGAAAGTGGAAGCTAGCGAGATACAAGATACAAGGGTAAAGTTACGAGATGCGAGTCTGTAGCAGCGATTTTACATCGCGTCCTAGAGCCTAGCTCCTTTCCCCTCGCTAACTTTACTCTTTCCCTAACAACTTTCCCCTCGCTAACTCAAAGCTTACTGCTTCCTAGCCGGCCATAAACTTGCGCCATCGCTATCAATTGGGCTTAAGATCTCAAGACCGAGTATTTTGGCGATGAGCGGGTACACATCTAAATTACTTACTTCGTCTAAGCGCATGCCTTGTTTAAAAGCAGGGCCTTCGGCTATAAAGGTGGCAGCCATATCTTCGCTATAGGCATAACCATGAGTGCCTAAATAACCGGCCATTTTACTATCGGTAAACACGCGGGGCGCTTCGGTTTGCAAAATAATATCGCCAACTCGCGGGCCTTTATCATAGTGATAATCGTGCTTTTGCTTCTCACTTAATACGATGTAACGACCTTCAGCGGCTTTAGCGAGCTTTTTACTGAATCCGCTAATATCTGCTTTGCTATCTGGTTTTGCATAATACAAGACGCGAGGGCCTGTGTTTTGCACTATAAAGTTTTCGTCTTGTGGCAGGCTATCAATTTTGATGCTAAGGCTTGGATCAACAGACGCCATACCATGATCAGACAAAATCACTAAGTTAATGTTTTCATCAAGTGCTTTTAAACGGCTCGATAAATCAGCCATTAAACTGTCGAGCTTTTGTACTGCATCATAGGTTTCTTTGGCATCTGGGCCAAACTCATGTCCCATACTATCCACCAGCGAAAAATAACTAATCACCAAACGTGGTCGCTGTGCTTTTGGTAAGCTCAACCACTGAATAATTTGGTCAACGCGTCTTTGGTAATCACTGTGTTTTGAATAATGGTAAAAATAATCAGGTAACATACCGTTAAAACGCGCATCTGACTCTGGCCAAAAATAGGTGGCTGCTTTTAAGCCCTGCATTTGTGCTAAATTCCAAAGCGGAATGCCGTTAACCCAAGTGCTATCGTCTTTACCTTTTCCCATTTTGTAGCAGTCGTTGCGCTCAGTATCACAAAAGCGGTTCTCGACAATGCCATGATTAACAGGCAGCAAACCGGTAATAATCGAAATATGATTCGGAAAAGTTTTGGTTGGGTATACGGGGCGCATTTTGGTTGCTCTTACGCCCTGCTCACTGATTGCTTTTAAATGTTTCGCCTGATGTTTTTCAATGTAATCCCAACGAAACCCATCTATCGAAATAAGTACCACCGATTGCTCTTGTTCAGCTTTTACACCCGAACTGAAAAGCAATACCCCAGCTAAAACTAGTTGCCAAATACGCATAGAAAACCCTTTCGTTTAATTTTTAATTTGCTTAGAGACTTTAGCAAATAGTTTTGAAAATTTTGTGATAATGACTGCTAACTTTTTATATAACGTTTTACTAATTAGCTTTATGCATGCCACCGTAAAAATGGTTGCCAAACATCCAAAAGACCTTACTTTATATCCCAAGGTAGGAGATAAGTATGTAAAAGCAAATCATATATGAATAAGTGGCTTAATTTAAAGTAAGACATTAATAAAAAAAGGATATTTAAATTTTGGATACAAGCTGTTAGATTAAATTTAATTATGGCTAAGTTTTGCTAACAACTCTCAACTGCGCGGCTTATATTGCTTTGTGGGAAAAATAAATGATCGATTTTGGTAAGAAAATCACCCCTGCACGCGAAATGCGTTCAACCAATAACTTGCATACTGCGCTTGAAAGTGATCGAGGTCGTATTATTAATAGCGCTGCTATTCGTCGCTTACAACAAAAAACCCAAGTTTTTCCGCTTGAACGCAATGCTGCCGTGCGCTCAAGGCTTACTCACTCTCTTGAAGTACAACAAGTAGGTCGCTTTATTGTACAAACAATTTTTAATAAGTTGAGCGATGCCAAGCAAAAAGAATATGGTTTAGTGGGGCTTGAACGGCCTTTAGAAAGCCTCGTCGAAATGGCGTGTTTAATGCACGACATAGGCAACCCACCCTTTGGCCACTTTGGCGAAGCAGCAATCAACCAATGGTTTGCTAAGCATCTAGATGCTTTAACTCCTGAGCGCTGCAAAGGAATTGGTATAAGTGTTATTTTTAAACACCTCGCTGAGGATATTAAAAATTTTGAAGGTAATGCGCAGGGGATCCGCATTATCCATTCATTGCTATCACTTAATTTAACTTACAGCCAAAGTGCGGGCATTTTAAAGTACACACGCCCGGCCAGTATGCTCAAGTCAGATATTCCACAAGACAAAAACTACTTAATGAAAAAAGTCGGTTACTACTTCAGCGAAAAACCATTTGTTGAAGCACTCCAAACCGAACTTGATATAGAGCAATATTGTCGCCATCCAATCAGCTATATTATGGAAGCTGCCGACGATATCTCATACTGTCTAGCCGACATAGAAGATGCCGTAGAAAAAGGCATTATTAGCGTAGAGTCGCTCTGTGAAAAACTCAAAGAGCAATACAGTCGCACACTTACTAACCTCACAATTGACGATACTAAGCATAGTGACTTTGCCGAAAAAGCCATTGATTATGCGCTAAGTAAGGCTCAAGAACAGCCTTACAATTTTAATAGTGAGTTTTTCATCTACTTACGTGTCACTTTATTGCATCCGTTAGTGAGTTATGCAGCTGAGCGCTTTATTAATAATATCGAAGCTATTTACCACGGCGACTTTAATCAAGCTTTATTAGAAGATCGTAGTCACTTACATGCTGTCACACTTACCTTAAAACAGGTTGCACTAAAACATGTTTTTTGCCACAAAGAAGTGGAGCGTTTAGAACTACAAGGTTACCGCATTATTAGTGGCCTGCTTGATTGCTATAAACCATTACTTGCTCTTGAAGCTGATGCGTTTAAGCGTGTGTTAAAAGGCGACCAAAATTACTTAATAGAAACACGACTAGTGAAAAAACTCTCAAATAAACATTTGAACAGCTATCAAAAGGCGATTGATGCGTTAAAAGCAGAGCCCGATCACTTTGCTGCCTATGAGTTTTATTATCGTTGTCGATTAATTCAAGATTATATTAGCGGTATGACAGACCAATTTGCCTATGATGAATACCGCGCACTCATGGTGATAGATTAAGCGATTGTGGATAAATTGCCGGTCTGAGCTTAAAATTAATTAACTACTTGGGTAACCAGATTAACCTTACTGGTCAGAGAACTATGCCAATAAAAAAACTATCTATTTTGCTGTTTCTTATAAGCATGAGCTTTGCAACTAAAGCACAATACAATGAAGCAATGTGTATTTTGTTAAAACAGCAAATGCATGAGTTTCGTTTTAACACCAGCAACAAAAATTATCGAACTGCTGCTAGAAGCTTTGAAAAAAATTGCCAGAACCCAACGCCAGTGCATAACGAAGCGGCGCTTGAAAACATTGCAGAGCAGACAATAGACTCCCCTCCCGTTTCGGTTAATAAAGTGAATCGCTCAAACGGCCACTCCGGTGCTATTTTAGGCACCCCTGAAGAAACTACAGCACCAGAAGCAAATGCTATTAACGAAAGCGAGCAAGCTGACGCCACAGCTGAACAAGCAATCCTAACAAATAGAGTGAACGACGAGCCTGCTGCACCAGAATCTCCTCAGGTTGAGAGTATCCCTAGCAATGATTTAGCAACAACGACGGAACAACCTAAGCAAAGTGCTGCAGAGACTGTTGTTGAACCGGTAATTGAGGCTATTAAAGAACCTACTGAAATCTCGCCTGAGTTCGAGCCACAAACACCAGTACAAGAGCCTGTTGCAACAGAAACAGATAATGCGCAAATAAATAACACTCCTATTCCCGAGCCAACACCAGCGCCGGTTCAGAATAATGAAGTTAGCTCATCAAGTTCACTGTTAGTGCCAAGTTTAATCGTTTTACTCATTTTGCTTATCGCAGGATTAGTTATTGTTCGAATTCGTCAAAATAAACAAGACGATTCAGAGTCAGAGTTAGCACAAGATTTACTCCATGCTCAGGCTATTAAAGCTGCAGCTGAGGCTAAAGCACAAAAAAATCAAAACGACTCAGACTTTTTAGCTCCTGAGCCAACACCAGAATTAAACAGCTCTTCAGCTTATGACAGTAATACTTCTGCGCCGTATGATTCATTTTCTGCTTCTGAAAACCAGCAACCAGAAAAACAAGAAGACGATTTCGCGAGCTTAAATGCAACAACAGAAGATCAAGCTCCAACTGATAATACGTGGGCTGATCTAAATTACGCGCAAAACAAACAGAGCACGGCTTTAATAGATGATGAGCCAGCACTAGAGCAACCTGAAGAAAGCGAGCCTGAAGAGCCGCACTTTAGCTCGTCGTCATTTGGTTTTGACGAATACAAAGCACCAACTATTGATGATGAGCCAGCACTAGAGCAACCTGAAGAAAACGAGCCTGAAGAGCCACGCTTTAGCGCATCGTCATTTGGTTTTGACGAATACAAAGCACCAACTACTGATGATGAGCCAGCACTAGAGCAAGCGGAAGAAAGCGAGCCTGAAGAGCCACGCTTTAGCTCATCGTCATTTGGTTTTGACGAATACAAAACACCAATTACCGATGATGAGCCAGCACTAGAGCAACCTGAAGAAAGCGACTCTGAAGAGCCACGCTTTAGCTCATCGTCGTTTGGTTTTGACGAATACAAAGCACCAGTAACCGATGATGAGCCAGCACTAGAGCAACCTGAAGAAAGCGACTCTGAAGAGCCACGCTTTAGCTCATCGTCATTTGGTTTTGACGAATACAAAGCACCAGTTACTGATGATGAGCCAGCACTAGAGCAACCTGAAGAAAACGAGCCCGAAGAGCCACGCTTTAGCGCATCGTCATTTGGTTTTGACGAATACAAAGCACCAGTAACCGATGATGAGCCAGCACTAGAGCAACCTGAAGAAAACGAGCCTGAAGAGCCACGCTTTAGCTCGTCGTCATTTGGTTTTGACGAATACAAAACACCAAATACCGAAGAAAAACCTAAACATGATGACGTACCCGAGTACGACTTATCATCATTAGTTAATGAGGATCTTTCATTCACTGAAGATTTTAGTAAAACAGATCAAACACCTACACATGAAATATCTGCAGATGATGATATTAGCGATGATGATTTAGCAAAAGCGTTGCAAGCACTTGAGTTAGAGTTGCAGGATGAGCCTGTAAGCTTTGACGATACCGAGCAAGACGACACCCCCACAATTTCACTAGATGAAAGCCATCAAGGTAAAGATGCTTATTCAGCTGATGAAGAAACGGCAGATCAGCAAAAAGAAGATGTACTAACAGACGATGAGCAAACCGATGAAAAACCCAAGAACCCATTTGCTAATTTGTCACTAGACCCAGCATGGGATCCAGAGTCAAACGAAAAGCCTGTTATTGAAAACAAAGCAAAACAGCCAAAATCACAAGCTTTAATTGACGCAGAAGAGCGCGCAAAAAAATTTAAAACTGACGATTAAAAACTCACCATGTAGCAAGGTAACAAGGCATCATTCCTTGCTACATGGAATTATTTAATTGACGCTCTTGATTGCATAAGCCAATGATAAACAAAAATTATTGAGAAAAAAGCTGTCAACGCAATGCAGCACAACACGATAATATTCGCTGGTAATATAGTTTCACTTGTACGGCTATATCGCTTTGACTCTTGCTGAGCAAGAATTTTTGCTCGCTCAGCTTTGCTTGGCAAAATAAACTCATGAAATGTGTCTGTTGGTTTTGCTTCTGAGCGGGTTGTTTGTACATTTTTTTGCTGCCATAGCATATCAAATTGTTGAAACTGAATTTGTTTGTTTTCGATACACCAATCTAAATTTTTAAGCTCTAACGCTTTTTCTATACACCGGGTGGGCATTACATAAAAACGCTCCCATGCCGCTTGTTTGCTGCTTAACGCTTGCGCTGTGAGAGGTTGAGATACTGAGCTTTCTAAATCAGAAAAATCTTTACGGTATAAAGCATTGGTTTTTTCAGCTATTTGCTCTTTGGTAAAACATGACTCAGAAATACGTGATGATAAATTATCAATACGTAATTTATAGACACTTATTTCATCAAGCAAATGGGCTTTACGAAGTGCAGATTGCAACTCTTTGCGTTCAGTTTGCATACGTTTACATTCATTCTGAGACTCAGTGGGCTGAGCTAACAAACATGCAGGAATAAACAGAAAAGCTGCAATTAAAATCCTTTTAAACATATATTTACGTCACTGTAAAAATTTAGAGGTACAGCGTATCATTTTGAATTAAAACTGCAACACTTCTTAACCAATCATCCTAAAGAATTACTTTTTATTTCCCATTAATTTGGCTTGTCGCGATTTATAGTGTTGATCATCATATGCAAATTGCTTCTGCAGCCAGTCTTTAAATAATTGAACTTTTTGCCATTTAAAATGCTCTAAAGGTGCTGCAAGGTAATACTTGTACTGGCAATGGTATTCAAAATCAGGGTAAATCTCTAACTGCCCATGTAAAAGTTGAGACTCAATTAACCGCCGCCTAACCAAAGCAATTCCTTGTCCTGCAAGCGTAGCTTGAATCACCAATGCCGCGTTATCTATCTCAAGCGAGGGCAAAGCATCAGGGCTGACTGCAAGTTCATCAGCCAACTTTAGCCAACCGCGCTCTGCGTCAGGACAAATATCTTTTATTAATTTTTGCTCTAACACCTGATTTTTTAGTGACTTAGAAGTATCTAGTGCCCCTGGTTTATAAGCCAAAAATAAACTGTCGTCACTGATGAGCTCACTATGCAAACCTGGGTAACTGCCTTGACCGAAACGAATACCTAAATCGACCTGCCCCGCTGAAAAGTCAGCAAGCTGATCGCTAGGTTCAATACGCACTTTGATATGGGGATATTTGTTTTGAAAGTCGCTAATTCGGCCAAGCAACCAACCACTGGCGAACGAAGGTAGCACAGTTAAGTTTAACGTATTTGGGTGGCTATCTTGGCTAACTGCCTGCACACCTGCCTGCAAATGGCTAAACCCCTTAAGTACATGGGGTAAAAGGTGTTCGCCTTGGCGAGTCAGCTCAACATAACGGGTATGACGAGTAAACAAGCTGCAATCAAGCTGTTGTTCTAACAAGCGAATTTGTTGGCTAACCGCAGCTTGGCTAACAAACAACTGCTCTGCCGCAAGCTTAAAACTACCTAACTCTGCCGCGTGCTTAAAATACCAAAGGCTTTTTAATGGAGGTAACTGCATACGCATTTATGATTAATAAAAACTTAAGCATAGGCAATTTTTAATCGTTTGTCAGTAGTGGTAACACGAGTAATACTCATATTGCCAACCGCGACAAGACAAGGACAACCACCATGAAATACTTACTTATTTTATTACTTATAGTTGCCACAAGCTTTAGTTATGCCAATCAACCCGTAATTACTCAGCTTGATACCGATGAAGGCTACCCTTATAAAAACTTAATTAAAAAAGTAGAGCGAGTAGAAATTCGCTATGTAGAAAACAGCCATTCGGTGACCTGTAAAGTCAATGTGCAAACACTGCATAACCAATACATGGGCAAAGAACAAACAGTTTCAGCCAAGCTATTTGCAAAACGCCCAATGGCCGCGTGTTTAACCCGCAAAAAGGCCAAGCAAATCCTGCATATGCTGTAACCATTTCAACCTTGTTAAACTAGGCTACGAATAGCTGTACTTCCCCAGTAGCCTAGTTTTTTCCTATCAAAGTAAAACGTGTTTCGTGGGTTTAAATTTAGAGACGAGCGATTTGCTAGATCTTTTTTCGAACCACAGAGGACATAGAGAGCACAGAGAAAGACAAACTTTGTGGTTCAAATATCTTTATTCACAAAGAGAAGTGAATGAGAAGACAACGAGGAAACCCAAATTAACTTCACCAACCTTCTTCTCAGACGCAGCCAAGTAATCTATTTATCGAGACTAACTGTTCGCTAGATCTTTTTTCGAACCACAGAGGACATAGAGAGCACAGAGGAATACAAGGAGTTCTCTAAAGCGCAGCGCCTCGGTGAACTCTGTGGTTCAAATATCTTTATTCACAAAGAGAAGTGAATGAGAAGACAACGAGGAAACCCAAATTAACTTCTCCAACCTTCTTCTCAGACACAGCCAAGTAATCTATTTATCGAGACTAACTGTTCGCTAGATCTTTTTTCGAACCACAGAGGACATAAAGAGCACAGAGAAAGACAAGGAGTCCTCTAAAGCGAAGCGCCTCTTAATCTCTTTGTGCATTAAGTTTCTCTGTGAAGCGCGCAGCGCCTCGGTGCCCTCTGTGGTTCAAATATCTATATTCACAAAGAGAAGTGAATGAGAAGACAACGAGGAAACCCAAATTAACTTCTCCAACCTTCTTCTCAGACGCAGCCAGTAACCTATTTATCGAGACTAACTTTTTTCGAACCACAGAGGACATAGAGAGCATAGAGAAAGACAAGGAGTCCTCTAAAGCGCAGCGCCTCTTACCCTCTTTGTGAATATTAAATCTAAAGCTCCTCCACCTTCTCCACCTTCTCTACCTCAACTGGCTCCGCAAAGGCATTCTCATAAAACGCGAACACAGCTTTGGTATAAGGCTGAGCATAATGCTCATCAAGGGCAGCTTGCGATTCAAACTGCTCAACTAAAAACAAACAACGCTGCTCTTTGCTCGCAAACAACTCAAAACGATTACAACCAGGCTCTGCACGAGTGGCTGCTAAAATGCCCTGTAAACGCCCTTTACAGTCATCAAATAATGCAGCCTTTGGGGTAATTTTTGCCACGATATTAATCATACTGAATCCTTACTAAATAACTTTAAAACCAATGCCCGAATAGGCGGGGCAACCGTAAAAGCCACAACAAACGCAGCAGGCCACGCATTAGCAAACGCCTTCATCCAACTTAGAAAAAATGTATCGCTCAGCCCTAAGTTGACATAAGTGACCCATGCCGAAAGTAAAAACGACATTAAAAACGAAAATGCCGCAGTAAAAGTAAAATGAATTTTCATATGTCCTCCTTGGCGTTACTATATTTGCACAGGCTAAGTGGCAACAGTCACGAAAATGCAAACTAAGATTGAGGGAGTCGTATGCTGGATGATCTGCATTTATTTATTGAAATAGCGCGCCGTAAAAGCATGAGCCAAACAGCAAAAGATTTAGGACTGAATCTATCGACCCTATCAAGGCGCATTCAGGCGTTAGAAGAAAAACTCGCTGAGCCATTACTGCAACGCACAGCCCGAGGCATTGTGTTAACCGCCAAAGGCGAATCACTGTATAACGAGTTAGGCGAACAAGTGCTTGCTCTTAACAGCCAGCTTGAGCAATTAAATGACTCGCCCGCTGCAAAAGAGTTTTACCTGTTGTGCCCACAAAACATCATTGCGGGCCCACTGATGAGTGCAGTTAATCAGTTTGCGATGGCAAACCCTACGCTAAACCTCCACATTTACCCAAGTAATGCCAACAGCCAACTAAGCCAAAAACGTTTTGACTTAGCTATTCGCATCGGCGAACAACAAGACTCAAGTTATTTTCAAAAGCGCCTAGGCATGATCGCAATAAAGCTGATTAAAAAGAAAGATGCTCCAACATCAAGGTTGATACTGCCCTATTCAGAGTCACAACTCCCCAGCGGTTTGCTAAACAAATTAAAAACCGAGTATGAACACATAAGTTTTTGTTTTGATATTACAATCGCCAGAAAAATGGTTGAAGCAGGCTATGGCATTGGCTTACTACCCATGAGCGAAATTTGCTGCATAGAAGACACCAGCAACTTTAGTTATATCGACTCCCCCCACAGTATTCCCGCAAGGCCAATTTACGCCCTCTGGCCACATTCACGCACACCATCAGCGAATGCCCAGTTGTTGATAGAACAACTCCAAACCAGTATTGCAGACTCACCAAGCTTGCAAGGAGAAATATTAGGGCTTTAGTTGCGAGATGCGAGTTGCGAGTTGCGAGTTGCGAGTTGCGAGGCATTGTAGGTCGGGCTTTAGCCCGTCAAATAACTCAATCTTTAAACCAACGATAAAGACCAAACACAAACAGCATGGCCGCTATGCCAGCCAAGGCTAATTGCCAAATTTTAAGGTCATTCAACTTTGTTAATTGCGGACCAACACTCTCATTTAAAGGAGTTGAAGCTTGTTTAATGGGTGCTTCGATTATCGGGCTATTTATTGCAACTTGGCTTGTGACTTTGTTTGTATTTATTACTGTAATGGTTGGCTTTACTGTTATAACAATATCTTTATAGTCTGCTTTAGCTTTACCACTCCAAGCAGATTCAAATAGCGCCTTTTGCTCTGCTTTATTTTCGCTACACCATACAAAATCAGCTTGCTCCATATCTTTCGCTCTACAACGATCAGGTAATTGATAAAATTGCCCCCAAGCATGGCGCTTTTTATCGTCATTATATGAATTTGAATACACCGTAGAGTTATGTACTTTGGTGTTTAAAAGTGCGGTAGGGTTCGAGCGATACGTATAATTACCGCCATTACCAGTACTTCTTTTTGGGTGTTTGCAGTGTCTCGCCAGCAGCGTAAAAAGCTCATCTAAACGTTGATTCCAACGTTCACCTTGCTTAGCCGTATAGCTACGATTCATTCTTTTACGAATGCCCTCGCGCTCAGCCTCTATACTATCGCAGCGACTTTTTGAATATTGCTCTTCAGCAACCGTGTTGAAACTCGCAAGCAAAATAGCGAGTAATAAAATCCATTTATTCATAACATTACATCTGTGTAATTTGGTTGTAATTACTCCCTATGTGTTAGCAAGGGAGATATTTATTCGATAGAAGCTAGCCAAAACAATCGCTTTAGAAAACTTCCGATGCAAATTGCCTACTCAAAATAAGCATTAAATTTAGTCTCTATCAATTAAACCTTAGAAATATTTAAGCTTCTTTGCACAGCTTGATAGCAAATAGCTTTTTGCATAGCTCCATCTATTTGGTTTTGGCGCATCGACAATATAGTTTTTGCTAACTGTCTATGGGAAACAATAGGAAATGGTGGTCGCTGCTTCAACTCTATAAACCAACCTGGAAAGCACAATATTGGGGTTATTTTTGTTTGAAAACCAGTTGCTTCACTTAACCATTTATAAACCCAATTTGCTTGTATTTCTGCCTGTTCAATTGGCTTGTTTTCATTCCAAGATGGAAAGGCAAGTAGATTATTTTCGAATCGGACTTTGTAGTTTGTATCATCTTTAACGCGCTTATGCCTTCCTTTTGTTTCAATCGCAAAAACACCATTAGGCCCAATAACTAAGTGATCAATATTAAACCCATCAGCTTGAATATCATGAAATATTTGATACCCATGAGATTGAAGCTCAATTAATTCAGATGCAACAGCTAACTCAGCATCTCGCCCTAGTTTTAGTTTAATTAACTGGTCTGATTCAAACCACGATTTTCTGGCGGTGTAAATTAAACCGACAATAATTACAATTATAAAAAAGTAGTTCAATTGACCGCTTGCCAACATTTCGGTAATCCCTTTGAGGGCAAACGGCATTGTAATAATCAATGCAGCTAAACCTATGTAACCAACAACATTAAAGACCTTATCGTTTACTTGATCGTTAAGTGTTTGTGCGGCTACTCGAGTAAACTTTTTTCTATCTACGGGTAATTTGGCTTGCTTCTGATGAAGCCATACTCTAAAAAAAATAACACCCAATATTGAATATATTCCTCCTATTACAAATAAGAGGCTGAGTCCTTGTGCTATGAAGTTATCCATTTCAGGTCCTTGTTCAGTTAACTCCCTCTTTATACATCAATTATTTAATAATGTCGCGTTGGCGACGGCAACCAAAGATAAGTAAACGCCGACTTCTCTTTGGAATCTCTCGGCGCCCTGGGTTCGCACTGTTCCCTCATTTTGAAAAAATTAAATGAACGTAACCAACATAGATAGGCACAATTACACATCCCTGTACGCACCCAAGCTCGGATATCCATACCCTCTCGTTAAAAGCTTCTCTTTTTCACAGCACTCGCCTGCAACCAAACAATGATCTATTGGTATTTTATTTCAATAAGATATATAAAATTAAAACCTAGACCTTTTAAAAATCATATAAGTGATTTGTCTGCGCGACTAAATCTAACGCGTGGACATTTTTACTTCCCGCCAACTCGAACCTATCTTTTGCAAGCCAAAGTTTTGCGCCATTGCTGCTAGCAACTTGGTATGCCCAATTGCTTACTGCAAGGGATTTATCTACATCACAATGAAAATAGCGAGTTAGTTCATCAGTGAGCAGCTGACTGTGGCGATCTAGGTTTTGATCTTGCCAACGTTCACGGTGTAATTGTGCAGCTAAAAAGTCACGTTTACTGTTATTACAACTTCGATGGGCGGCAACAAAATTATGGCCTAAATCGTTAGCGTAGCGGGCAAAGGGAATAAAGTGATCAACTTCTATCGCGCTTGTGAGTGGCTTTTGACAATAAAAACACTGGCCTTTTTGTATTTCGACTAAAATTGGTTTTGCTTTGTTTAGTGCTGTGCGGTCAAAACCAAATAAAAAGTCATGCAGTTGGCTTTGCGGGCCAATAAGTGCTTGATTGTGCTTGATGCTTTGAATCTTTTGTAGCCATGCATTTTTAGCTAAATAGACAACTAAATCGTAAAAGCGTCTAAAGCAAGCAGCTATGCCTGCGTTTAGAGTAATATAGCTTTTGCCTTTTGTGTGCGGATATAAAAAGCACTCTTCTTGTTTAGCAAGAATTTGTAAGCGCCACAACGGGCCTGTTTTTAACGTGTCTAAAGCTGCTTTGTAAGTGGTATGCCAGTAAGGGCTTAATTTAAGCTGGCGCAAGCTACGAATATTGTTTTGCTGGCACTCATATAGCACCGCAATTACTTTTGATTGCGCACCCGAGTTTTGTTTTAGTAAAGCACTTTCACCACTGTGAGCAGAAGAAAATGGCACAGCATGGTGCCAATAAAGCTCTATTAACTTTTCAGCTAGCTTAGCAAGATCAATGTTTAACTCGCTAGCCTCATACATCATTGGTTGCTCAACACAAACATCAGCCAACGCATGCAATAGTGCAAACTTATATGTCGCACTAAAATCGCCTTCCACCAGCATGCGCTGAATGTAAGCAATAAAATCGAGTTGCTGCTGCATGGCCATCATCAATCAAGCCTTATGTGTACTTTTGAAAAGTGCTTTAAAGTTCATGAACCGTTCCCTGTTTACGCCGACTTATTTGCCACTTATGCTCATAACGCATTGTTGTAGCTTGAATATTGGCGATTTAGTTTAGGAACAATCTAGCATGAAAAGCTATTGCAAATATAGGATTTTAGGTAGAGTTACTCTTTAAAACCCATACAATATTGGGGGAGCTGCGGTATAGCCTGCTATACCGCAATAAACTACTATATCGTTCTTCTATGCAAAATGGCGTTTAGCCATGTTTCTGTGGCGCGCTCTGGGCGTTGGTCGGCGCTTTGCCACGACTTGAGGATAAATAGGTCTGTGCCTTTAATTATGTTCTCAAGTGCTTGTTCGTTTAGGTCGGTAAATTCGCGACCGTTGTGTTCGCGCTCGCCGTCGCCGTATTTAAACGATACATACACGATGCCTTGTGGCTTTAATGCGCGGGCAAGGTTGTTGAATGCTTCGGTTAAATCGTTTTTTGCTACGTGAATAAGGCTTGCGCAGCACCAAATGCCGTCGTATTTGGCAACGTGGTTTAGCTCTAGAAAGCTGCTTACTGCTACGTCTTGATTTAAGTATTCTGACGCCAGCTTTGCCATAACTGGGCTGATATCGAATGCATCTACGCTATAACCACGCTCTTTAAAGATGAAAGCGTCGCGGCCAGAGCCACAACCGGCATCGAGTAAAGCGCCTTTTTTTGGGATCAGCGGTAAGAATTCGTCGTAAAGTTCATTGAGGTCTACATCGAGTGTGGCATCTACAAATGCTTGCGCATTTTGGTTGTAGTATTCGACGGTTTTGGATGCCATTTTACTTCCTTTATAGGGGCAAGATTGCTTGGCGCTAAAATACCATTAAAGCTAGGTACTAAAAAGATATCAAATTGATTTTAAGTATTTTTGGCGGGAAATATTTTTATACTCCAGCGTAATAGATGAGGCACAATATTGAAGAAATAATACTCACAAAGAGGATAAGAGACGCTGCGCTTTAGAGGAAAAACTAATAGGATTAACTAGTATCTCATTGTCTTCTCATTCAGTTCTCTTTGTGAATTAAGGTATTGAACCACAGAGTACACCGAGGCACTTCGCGCTACACAGAGAAACTTAATGCACAAAGAGCTTATGAGGCGCTGTGCTATAGAGGTAAAAACTAATTGGCTTAACTAGTATCTCATTGTCTTCTCATTCTCTTCTCTTTGTGCAAAAAATATTGGAACCACAGAGTACATAGAGGCGCTGCGCGCTACACAGAGTAAAACCAATACTCACAAAGAGGCTAAGAGACGCTTCGCTTTAGAGAAGTAAGTCTTTATACCTCATCGTTTTCTCATTCACTTCTCTTTGTGCAAAAAGATATTTGAACCACAGAGTTCATCGAGGCGCTGCGCGCTACACAGAGTAAAACCAATACTCACAAAGAGGCTAAGAGACGCTACGCTTTAAAGAAGTAAGTTTTAATACCTCATTGTTTTCTCATTCACTTCTCTTTGTGCATAAAGTTTTGAACCACAGAGAACACCGAGGCGCTTCGCGCTTCACAGAGAAAACCAATACTCACAAAGAGAGTAAGAGACGCTGCGCTTTAGAAAAGTAAGTCTTTATACCTCATTGTCTTCTCATTCTCTTCTCTTTGTGCATAAGGATTTTTGAACTACAGAGTACATAGAGGCGCTGTGCTTTAGAGGAAAATAGCTAATTTGCTTAACTATTATCTCATTGTGCATAAAGAACCTACAGTAAATAAATGCCTGTTTGACACTATGTAAAACGGCAGCTACATATTTTCCCTATAGTTTTATACTTTTAACTCAACAACATTGCACAATTGGCAATTTACTAGCACTATTATGTATTAAGAAGACTTTAGTCTGAGGTAAGCATGCACGACAAGCAAACTCATTGCCAGCCAACAGGTTGCAATAACTGTAAAGACAAACTAGAACTTGGCTTTGATTTCACCATGGCTTTTCAGCCTATCATTGACTGCGCAGCAAAGCAGATCTTTGGTTATGAAGCATTAGTTCGCGGGCCTAATAATGAGTCGGCTTATTCTGTTATCTCACAAGTGAACGATGAGAACCGCTATACCTTCGACCAACTTTGTCGTATCAAAGCTATTTCGCTTGCAGCAAAGCTAAAGCTTGATTCTATTTTGAGTATCAACTTTTTACCTAACGCGATTTACAAACCTGAGCGCTGTATTAGAACAACCCTTGAAGCAGCTAAACAATATGACTTTCCGGTAGAGCAGATTATGTTTGAATTTACCGAGGTTGAGCAAGTTGAAGACACGAATCACATTAAACGTGTTGTTGAATATTATCAGTCGTTGGGGTTTATTACGGCTACGGATGATTTTGGTTCTGGTTATTCGGGTTTAAATTTATTGGCTGACTTTCAAAGCAATATTATTAAGCTTGATATGGCACTAATTAGAGATATTCATTTAAATAAAACTCGTCAAGCAATTGTGAGCCATTGTATTGCGATGTTTGATGAATTAAATATCACTACGCTGGCTGAGGGTATTGAAACGATTGAGGAATATCAATGGTTACGCCAAGCTGGGGTGAGTTTAATGCAAGGTTATTTATTTGCACGTCCGGGTTTTGAGAGTTTGCCTGAGGTAGATTTTAGTCTGTTGCGTGAGGCTTAAAACTCGCGTCGGCCCGCATCAGATTTATATCAAAAACCTAATTTACAAAGAGATTATAAGACGCTGCGCTTTAGAGGAATATCAGTAAGATCTTTTAATATATAGGCTCATTCACTTCTCTTTGTTAAATAAAGATTTGAACCACAAAGGTCACCGAGGCGCTGC
The DNA here is from genome assembly GCF_004792295.1 of Pseudoalteromonas sp. MEBiC 03607. Classification (NCBI taxonomy): domain Bacteria; kingdom Pseudomonadati; phylum Pseudomonadota; class Gammaproteobacteria; order Alteromonadales; family Pseudoalteromonadaceae; genus Pseudoalteromonas; species Pseudoalteromonas sp. MEBiC 03607. The sequence continues at coordinate 506,954 of NZ_SRRY01000002.1, read as the reverse complement.
GCGCTACACTGAGACACCAAAATTCACAAAGAGGATAAGAGACGCTTCGCTTTAGAGGATTCATATTAAGTAGCTGTCTATTTCAAATGCTCATTGTCTTCTCATTCACTTCTCTTTGTTAAATAAAGATTTGAACCACAGAGGTCACCGAGGCGCTGCGCGCTACACAGAGACACCAAAATTCACAAAGAGGATAAGAGACGCTGCGCTTTAGAGGATTCATATTAAGTAGCTGTCTATTTCAAATGCTCATTGTCTTCTCATTCACTTCTCTTTGTGAATAAAAATATTGGAACCACAAAGAGCATCGAGGATGCTTCATTTAATATAAGCAATCTTATCAAGGTGTTACGGGTTAACTATTTTTGATAATAAGAAACGATACATAGACAAATAATTGCCCCAAAGACCGAGATTAAGTGCGCAGCTCCTATAACTTTGTCGATAGGCCGTGCATACTTTGCTACAAAACGACCATCAAATAGTGGGGTTGGGATTCTTGAGCGCTCAAAAAACATAGCAAATATATAAAACGAAACGCTTGCGCCGATGCCTTTATCCCAACCAGGCGGAGATACTCCATCTTTTTCCATATGCTTATCTATATACTTAACTGACACTCTATAAAAGAGCACACCTGAAGCAAAAGTAACTACTGTAAATATCAGTAAGGAGTATCCAGCAAAATGAGATAAAGGCATTAAAATGCACCTTCAAATATAGGTTTCCTATCATAGATGTTTTCAGAAACTTTCTTAGAGAATTTGTTCATTTGTATGCTTGCAGTTAGTCCAGCAATTATACTCAAGCCAATTGCAACTACCCAACCATAAGGTGTAAGTATTAAAACTGAGCTAAGTGCAGTTGTTAAAACTGTACCTGTGTAAATACCTAATGCTGTTGAAGCCCCAAAACTAGCTAGCTCTGTTGATAAACTTCGCTGCCAATCCTTATTGTTTTTATAGTCGCTGTAAACTTTGTTCGCTCTGAATGCACCATCAAGTAAAATCATGCCATTGCCAAGCCAGCGCCCGGTATTTTCAATTCGCTTAATTTTATTGAATTCAGCGGTGCTACTTATATCGAGCTTGGCGGAATGCCTTGCTGATTTAGCTATATTGATTCCTCGATTCGGGTTAGACCAAACCGTGCCACGACGGCTTGCACGGTTTACACTCATAAAACGTTGCAATTCTGCACGAAACTGGCCGTTCAGCTCTTTGAATATACTGAATGCTTTTTGTTCTAATGCAACCATATGATACTTGGGCATTCCTGATTTATGAGCCATGCGAATATCTCTTAAAGCGGCTTCATATTTGTTGGCATAGGTGGCGAACTTTGAACTACGAGCCTCTATTGATGTTGCTCCAGCCCCAACAATTCCATGTGTGTTTTCAGACAAAAATGGCATAACCTGATTTTGAAAATCAGAGATTGCCATAAGCGTTTCACTGCCAAAATCGCGAAGCATGTATGCAATGTTCCGGCGGGATTGCGCAGGTAATAAATCAAATTGACGAACTATACTTTGTTGTTCATTAGTAGGTGGAGTGTAAGAGTCTGAGTATTCTCTTCGCCATATATAAGGTGTGCCTGAAGTGATAACTTGGTTTTTTATATGGTTATTGTCTTTAGTAAAGGTGTCTTCTTTATCTTCTTTACATTTCACAAATTCAGCTGTGACTGAATCAATACAAATTCTAATTTCTAATGCCATAAGTAGTATCCATACTAATTAATCATCCTTATTTAAAGGTTATCTTTATCACTGTAGTGAGTCAATAATGAATAAAAAATGGGTACAAGTTATGTGGTAAATTATTTTAGCTAATAGTTAATGGTTTTCTCGTTCACTTCTCTTTGTGAAATAAAGATTTGAACCACAGAGTACACCGAGGCGCTGCGCGCTATACAGAGAAACCAAAATTCACAAAGAGGATAAGAGACGCTTCGCTTTAGAGAAGTACACTTTAGTACCTCCGTTTCTTCCTCTGTGCTCTCTGTGTCCTCTGTGGTTCGAAAAAGATCTGGCAAACTGCTCTTCTCGATAAATAGGTTACTTGGCTGTGTCTTAGAAGAAGGTTGGTGAAGTTAATTTGGGTTCCCTCGTTGTCTTCTCATTCACTTCTCTTTGTGAATAAAAATATTGGAACCACAGAGGACACCGTGGCGCTGCGCGCTACACAGAGACACCAAAATTCACAAAGAGGATAAGAGACGCTTCGCTTTAGAGAGTTCCTTGTTTTCCTCAGTTCTCTCTGTGTCCCTGTGGTTAGAAAAAGATCTATCAAGCTAATATACAATTAACTGATGTACCCTTATTCATCTCTCTGTGCGCATAAAAAATCCTACGGGCTGATTTAAGATTAAGAGCACTAACAGATGCTTTTAGGGCGCTTTCCAACTTTAATTTGTACCTTTTTCAATTTAAAAATAACAACTTACTGATTGCCGTAATTACAATTTATCTGTAACTTGTGTCGCCCATTTCGCTACGCACTACTATAATATTAAGCGAAATCAACATTTTCATACTAAATACTAGGGATACACAATGAAAAAACTTCCTATTGCATTGGCTCTATGTGCTGCTTTTGTGTCTGCAAACACAATGGCAGAGGTTCGCATAAATGGCTTTGCTTCTATTGTTGGCGGTAAAGCCCTTGACGATGACGCAACGCTTTATGGTTACGATGACGATATTTCGTTTAAAAACGAAAGTATGTTCGCATTACAGCTTTCTGCAGATTTACAAGAAAAACTAAGCGCTACGGCACAAATTGTAGCGCGTGGTAGCGATGATTTTGATGCTGAGTTTGAGTGGGCTTATTTAACCTATGAGTTCAGCGATGAGCTACAAGTGAGTGCTGGTAAAATGCGTGTGCCTTTTTACCGTTATTCAGACTTCTTAGACGTTGGTTATACTTACCGTTGGGTTCGTCCGCCGCAATCTGTTTATAACCTCCCGTTTTCAACGTATGAAGGCCTAAGCCTGTTACATAACACGCAATTAGGTGATTGGGATTCAACCGTTCAAGTTATTTACGGTAGCTTCGATGGCAACATTGCTGTGGTATCGGTTAATGGCGATACAGAGCTTAATGATATTGCAGGTATCAACTGGACGATGAGCTACGACTGGTTCAGTGCTCGTGCTGCATACTTTGTAGCAGACACAACAATTGCAATCGAAAACGACACCGATGCAGGTGTTGCGCTTAATGGCCTTGAGCAAACACTTAGAGCTGCGGGCTTTGTTGATCAAGCTGATGATATTGCTGTTAACGAAGATGATGGCTCTTTCTTCGCTGTGGGCTTTTCGATTGATTACAACGACATTCTATTTGATGCTGAATACACTGAGTTTGAAGTAGAAAATAGCGCCCTTGCTAAACAAACTCAATACTATACCTCTGTTGGTTACCGTATGGATGAGTGGGTTGTGCACTTAACTTACGAAAATAACGACGACAAACACGATAGCAACCGCTACAACGCACTACCTGCAGTACCAGCTTTAAACGCAGGTATTAATCAGGTGCTTGAGGGCGTAAAAGCGAAGAGCAATGTGTATACCATTGGTACTCGTTATGACTTCCACCCATCAGCTGCTTTAAAAGTAGATTTCAGCCGCTTTAAAGATGATATTACAGATACAGAAACCGACGTTGTTGCTGTTGCTGTTGATTTAGTTTTTTAATTGGAGTTTATGATGAAAAAATTATTAATCGCTACAGCACTCACCGTTTGTTCGCACACTGCATTTGCTGATGTTGCTGTTATTGTAAACCCTGCAAATGGCAATGCTATTGATGAAGGAACTATCAAAAAGATTTACCTTGGCAAAGCAAAGTCGTTTGATGATGGCACCAAAGTAAACCCGGTAAACCAAGACGGCAACAGCGTAAGCGACGAGTTTAACGATAAGGTGGTTGGTAAATCGAGCAGCCAGCTTAACGCTTATTGGTCAAAACTGGTATTTACAGGTAAAGGTACGCCACCTGAAAAACTAGCAAACGATCAAGCTGTTATTGATTTTGTTGCAGCCAATAGCGACGCCATTGGTTATATCGATGCAGCAAAAGTAACTGATAAAGTTAAAGTAGTAGGTACTTTTTAAGTGCTAGCTTAAATACTCACTACCGTTAATAAAAAACCAGGCGATGCCTGGTTTTTTATGCGCTTAAATTACTCAACTTTAAATTTTGCAGTGGCGTCGAGTAACGAATCAGAAAGGTAGTGAAGGTTCTTCGCTACATCACGTACCGCCGAGAGTGAATCCATTGTTTCTTCAAACGACATATGCATATTCGACACGTTCTCAACCACCATACTTGCCACAGATGTTTGTTCTTCGGTGGCTGCGGCAATCTGAGAGTTCATACCGTTAATTGATAATATCTGCTCAGAAATTTTATCAATAGATTGCCCTGTATTTTCAGCAGCTTCAGCATTGTTTGTAGCCATATCTCGGGCTGAGTTCATAGCAGTTACCGCATCGCTTGCTGCGGTGGTTAGCGTTGTAAGTAGCTCTCTGATTTCGTTAGTTGAGTGTGATGTTCTTGAAGCAAGCTCACGCACTTCGTCAGCAACAACCGCAAAACCACGGCCTTGTTCACCTGCACGCGCAGCTTCAATAGCCGCATTTAAAGCAAGTAAATTAGTTTGCTCAGCAATAGAGGTAATTACGTTTAAAATTTGCGTTACATTTTTAGTGTCATTCGCCAGCTGGTTAATTGTCGAAGCAGCTTGGTTAATTTCATCACTTAATGTACGTGACTCACTTACAGAGCGTCTTATTTGCGTTCGGCTTTGCTCTACTTCCCGTTCTGCGGTTTGCGCAGCTTGCGATGCGTTTGCCGCTGAGTGAGAAATATCAGCAACACTTTGACGCATTTCTTCCATCGATTGCTTTACGATTTCGGCATCTGATGTTTGTTTAGTTGTTGCACGCTCGGCGCGTTCCATACCTTGCACAAGCCGGGTTGAGTTTTCCATTAATGGCTCACACACCGCTATTACTTCAAGTACAGCAGCCTTTAGTAGCTGTATAAAGGCATTAAAATTAATTGATACCTGTCCTATTTCGTCTTTAGCGTGTACTTCAAGTTGAGTGCTCAGCGAGCCTTTACCATCGGCTAACAAACGTAAGTTACTTGCCGCAGCACTGGCTGATGAGCCAATTCCACGGGCAATCCAAATCGATGTAGCAATTAGTAACAGTAATGAAACTACCGAGACAATCAGCATTAAATTAAGCGCATTGTCTGAACGAGCTTTGGTTGCTTGTACAAGCTCAAAAAAGCGATCATCAGCGCGAGATTGAGCACGCTTAAAACCTTCAAGCACGGCTTCGTACTGTTTGGTTTTTTGCTGGGCTTGCTGCTGAATTTTGCTGAAGTCGGCAGTTCCTTCAATCATCGAGCTTGCAATACTCGAAGACGTTTGTGCATAAAGCTCTAACTGTTTTTTTGTATCGCTATTCACGTAGACATCGTTAATGCTGATGATGTCTTGTAGGTTTTCGTTAATCTTTTTATAGGTTTGTGCTGCGCTATCGACTAAATCTGATTCACCAAATGTCACTGCCTGTGTATATAGTTCGTCTAGTTTTTCGAGTAAGGCTACATTGGCGGTAGTAAGTTTTACGACTTGATAGGATGACTTTTCTAATTCATCGAGTGAAATTTTGTTATCGTTCATAGCGATAAAGTTGGTTACCACTATAATCACGAATGCCGTTATGGCAATGCATGTTATGGCGTGTATTTTTTTTGTGATGCTCAAGTTATTGAATGAAATACTTGCAGACATTGAATCCACCTTTGCTGTCATATTACTTAGTATTATCGCCCGATTTCCCTAAAGTATTAACTATATTTATATATTTTCAGGTTTTTTTCTTATTTTGTGCCGTTTGTGGGAGGTCTTGTAGGAGGTACTTTAGTGCCGAACCAAAAATAAATAAGAGCTTTCAGTCTTCAGCTGTCAGACGCGCGAAACAAGTTTCACGCCTACGAATGAAACATAGGCGCTAGGACCTGGGTTCTGGGTTCTGGGTTCTGGGTTCTGGGTTCTGGGTTCTAGGTTCTAGGCGCTAGGACGCGATGTAAAATCGCTACTACCTCGAATCTCGCATCTCATAACTTTCCCCTTTCAGCTTGAAACTTTCTCTTTTTTAATGGCGTTCTTTGGGGCTGATCTGTATAATCCGCGGCCTATTATTTACCCTATTGCTTGTTTATTTTCGCAGTTTCTGCGCCCATAACCCTGTCAGTATTTTTCTAGGAATAATTCGTTGATTTCAACCGCAAATATCACCATGCAGTTTGGTGCAGAGCCTTTGTTTGAGAACATTTCAGCTAAGTTTGGTAATGGCAACCGCTATGGTTTAATTGGCGCGAATGGCTGCGGCAAATCGACCTTTATGAAAATTCTAAGTGGTGCGCTTGTGCCAACCTCTGGCAATGTGTCGATTGCACCGGGTTTAAAGCTCGGTACGCTTAGCCAAGACCAGTTTGCATTTGAGCAATACACTGTAGTTGATGCGGTTATCATGGGTGATGCCGAGCTTTGGAAAGTAAAACAAGAACGCGACCGTATTTATTCACTGCCAGAAATGAGTGAAGAAGATGGCATGAAAGTCGCTGAGCTTGAAAGCGTTTTTGCCGAAATGGATGGCTACACAGCAGAAAGCCGTGCAGAAGAAATTTTGATCCAAGCGGGTATTGAGCAAGAGTTTCATTACGGCTTAATGGCGAACGTTGCGCCAGGCTGGAAACTACGTGTGCTTTTAGCGCAGGCACTGTTTGCAAACCCTGATATTTTGCTACTTGATGAGCCAACCAATAACCTTGATATTCACACTATTACTTGGCTAGCTAACGAGCTTAACCAGCGAAAGTGTACGATGATTATTATCTCGCACGACCGTCACTTCTTAAACTCGGTGTGTACACACATGGCCGATATCGACTACGGTGAGCTAAGAATTTATCCTGGTAACTACGAAAAGTGGATCGAAGCTTCAAGCTTACAACGCGAACAACTGCTTGCTGAAAACGCTAAGAAAAGCGCTGAAATTGACGAGCTACAAGAGTTCGTAAACCGCTTTGGTGCTAACGCATCAAAAGCAAAACTAGCCAGCTCTCGTGCTAAGCGCATGGATAAAATTAAGCTTGATGAAGTAAAAGCATCAAGCCGTATTAGCCCATCACTTCGTTTTGACGAAGGTAAAAAGATGTATCGCCAAGCATTAGAGCTTACTAAACTAGGTCATGGCTTTGAGGGTGAAACCCTGTTTAGCGGCGGTGACTTATTGCTAGAAGCCGGTGCTAAGCTTGCGGTTATTGGTGAAAACGGTGTAGGTAAAACTACCCTATTACGCTGCCTAGTGAATGAAATACAAAGCAACGAAGGTGTGGTTAAGTGGTCTGAAAATGCCAGTATTGGTTATTGCCCACAAGACAGCAGCAAAGAGTTTGATAACGACTTAACTCTGTTCGATTGGATGTCGCAGTGGCGCACCGCTAAGCACAACGATTTAATGGTGCGTGCTATGTTAGGCCGTTTATTATTTACTGCAGATGACGCTAACAAAAAAGCGCGTAACTGTTCAGGTGGTGAAAAGAACCGTCTATTGTTTGGTAAGCTGATGATGCAAGACATCAATGTGCTAATTATGGATGAGCCAACTAACCACATGGATATGGAAGCCATTGAAGCGCTCAATAATGCTTTAAAAGATTACCAAGGTACGCTTATTTTTGTGAGCCACGACCGTGAGTTTGTATCGTCATTAGCGACTCGTATCATCGATATTAAAGATAAAAAGCTTATCGATTTTCAGGGCACGTTTGACGAATATATGGACCATGTTGCGCAACAAGCGCAGTAAGCTTAAACAGGTTTTATAGCTATTCCCTTTATTTGGTGGCTTTGGTGGTTCTGTTTAGATTTAAACATTGAACCACTAAGGCGCTAAGTGCTTCACAAAGAAACTAAATTCACAAAAAGGATAAGAGACGCTGCGCTTTAGAGGATTCTAATTGAGTAGCTGTCTATTTCGCATACTCATTGTCTTCTCGTTCTCTTCTCTTTGTGAGTAAAGACAATTGAACCACAGAGTACATAGAGGCGCTGCGCGCTACACAGAGAAAACAATATTTACAAAGAGATTATGGTTTCTCCTTCTCTTACTCTGTGCTCTCTGTGTCCTCTGTGGTTAGAAAAAGATCCAGCAGGCTAATACACATTTAATAATTATCTGAAGTCCGCTCATTCACTTCTCTTTGTGAAAAGGTTATTAGAACCATAGAAAGCACCGAGGCGCTGAGACGCGATGTAAAATCGCTGCTACCTCGTATCTCGTAACTTTACTCTTTCCCCTCGTAACTTTCCCCTTTCCCCTTGTAACTCGCTAACTTCCCTACATTAAAAAAGGCTACACATTGTGTAGCCTTTGTACTTAAAGGAATTTTAAATTAAATATCAAAGCGATCGGCATTCATTACTTTTACCCATGCGTCGACAAAGTCTTTCACAAAACGCTCTTTGTTGTCGTCTTGTGCGTAAAACTCTGCGTAAGAGCGTAGGATTGAGTTTGAGCCAAACACTAAATCAACGCGTGTTGCTGTCCATTTAGTTGCACCTGTGCTGCGCTCGACAATATCGTAAAGACCATTGCCTGTTGGCTTCCATGTGTAAGCCATGTCAGTTAGGTTTACGAAAAAGTCTGTGCTAAGTGTGCCTACATTATCTGTAAACACGCCATGCTTAGAGCCGCCGTGGTTAGTGCCAAGTACACGCATACCACCAACAAGAGCGGTCATTTCTGGTGCTGTTAAGCCCATTAATTGCGTACGCTCTAACATTAGCTCTTCTGCTGAAACCGCATAGTCTTTCTTCAACCAGTTACGGAATCCATCGTGAATTGGCTCAAGTACGTCGAACGAGTCTGCATCTGTCATCTCGTCTGTGGCATCACCACGACCCGGGGCAAATGGTACGGTGACGTCAACACCCGCTGCTTTTGCAGCTTGTTCAACCGCAGCAGAGCCACCAAGTACAATTAAATCAGCGAGGCTTACTGGTTTGCTTAAACCCGCTTGTACTGACTCAAGTGCGCTTAATACTTTAGCTAAACGCTCAGGCTCGTTACCTTGCCAATCTTTTTGCGGTGCTAGGCGAATACGTGCACCATTTGCACCACCGCGATGGTCTGAACCACGGTAAGTACGAGCGCTATCCCATGCTGTTGCAATTAAGTCTGCTTGGCTTACACCACAGTTAAGTAGCTTGGTTTTAAGCTCGCTAATTTCGCTGTCTGATAAGGTGTAATCCACCGCTGGGATCGGATCTTGCCAGATCAGATCTTCGCTTGGTACATCGGCACCCAAATAACGTGATTTAGGACCTAAGTCGCGGTGCGTCAGCTTGAACCATGCACGTGCAAACACATCACTAAAGTATTCAAAATCATCGTTAAAACGCTCGATAATCTTACGATAGGTTGGGTCCATCTTCATTGCCATATCGGCGTCGGTCATAATAGGATTTAAACGAATTGATGGATCTTCTACATCAACTGGTTTGTCTTCTTCTTTAATATCGATTGGTTCCCATTGCCACGCACCTGCAGGGCTCTTCTTAAGCTCCCACTCATAATTAAGCAGCAAGTAGCAATAACCGTTATCCCATTTGGTTGGGTGAGTTGTCCACGCACCTTCGATGCCTGATGTCATGGTATCGCGGCCAATACCGCGTGAGTTATGATTGTTCCAGCCTAGGCCTTGCTCAAACACATCAGCCGCTTCTGGCTCAGGGCCAACGTTTTCTTCGCTACCATTACCATGAGTTTTACCCACGGTATGACCACCCACTGTAAGTGCGGCAGTTTCTTCGTCATCCATTGCCATACGGGCAAATGTTTCGCGAACTTGTTCAGCCGTTTTAAGCGGATCAGGGTTGCCATTCACCCCTTCTGGGTTTACATAAATTAAGCCCATTTGTACCGCTGCTAATGGGTTTTCCATGGTGTCTGGTTTAGCTACATTTGAATAGCGCTCATCACTGGGTGCTAACCATTCTTTTTCCGCGCCCCAGTAAACGTCTTTTTCTGGGTGCCAAATATCTTCGCGGCCACCAGCAAAGCCAAAAGTTTTTAAACCCATTGATTCGTAAGCCATATTACCGGCTAAGATCATTAAATCAGCCCAAGAAAGTTTGTTACCGTATTTCTTTTTAATTGGCCAAAGTAAACGACGTGCTTTATCTAGGTTGGCGTTATCTGGCCATGAATTTAATGGTGCAAAGCGTTGGTTACCCGTACCACCGCCGCCGCGACCATCTTCTAAACGGTATGAACCCGCTGAGTGCCACGCCATACGGATCATTAAACCACCGTAATGGCCCCAGTCAGCAGGCCACCATTCTTGGCTTTCGGTCATTAGGTTTTTTAAATCGGTTTTAACGGCTTCAAGGTCTAGAGATTTGAATGCTTCTGCGTAATTAAAGTCTTTGCCGTAAGGATTCGTTTTGCTGTCGTGTTGATGAAGAATGTCGAAATTGAGTGCGTTTGGCCACCAGTCGGTATTTGATTGAGCGGTGACAGTGTTACTACCATGCATTACCGGGCACTGGCCCGTTTTTCCATTACTCATTATATGCTCCTCATAAGCTAAAAATATGACGAAACGCTAAAAGTTCACTTTTATCCCTTTCGTCATAAAGAGAGATTTTCTAATAGTTATGAATAACTAATAGCAAATAAGTTCCTGTTGTTTAAAACTATAGGAGTTGTACTTCGATAAAGCTAGATTAAGAACATAGTTTTAAATCGATTGCACCGATAGAAAAATCTGATTTGATTCATTTTGCAAAACCGTCCATTTTATAAGGGTATTATTAAACAGCGAGTAGCCCTTATGAAAACCATTAATCCTGAAGTTGCTAGACAACTAAGCATTAACTTTTTTATCGCCAATTTGCCTATTTTGATGTTAACGGGGCTGGTAGTTGCTTCGCTTGTGGGGCTAACCTTTAGAAGCTCGGTGTTGTTTTGGCTGGCGCTGTTAATCACACCTTTAAGCATTAATTATTTATATTCTAAGAAACGTATTAAACAGTTTTGCAAAGACAACAAATGCACTGATATTTCTTGCCTTGCCAAGCAAACTGATTAATTTTTAATTTTATTACCCAGTCACCAGATTATTTAGCCTGCAACTTGTTTAAAAATTAATTAGTTATGCAAGTTTTTGCGGCAATTTGAAGGTAACAGTAACGCCGTTATTTGGCTTGCTATCGATGCTTACTTCACCTTGCAGTGCTTGCGTTGCAAGGTTATAAACTATCGACATACCCAAACCACTACCGCCATTGCCACGTTTGGTGGTGAAGAATGGCTCAAACACTTTATGCATTACATCTTCACTCATGCCATGTCCATTGTCTAAATAGCAAATAGAGTAGGTATCGCTTTGTTTATCAACGGTTACTGATATTGTTATTTTATTTTGATCTCTGCCCACAAACCCATGTACACAACTGTTGTTAACAAGATTCAGAAAAATTTGGCTTAATGCCCCAGGTACAGTTATTAGCTTAAGGTCGTCATTACATTGAATATCGACTTCGATATTATGACTTCGGGTTAATGGCATTAAACTATGTAAAATATTTTCAAGGTAGTCTTTGATGTTTGTTTCAAGTAAGTTCAAAGATGATTGGTCAACAGCTGTTTGCTTAAAATCACTAATTAGCTTTGCCGCGCGCTCAAGATTTGCAAAAGAAATCTTAAAACATTCATTTAAGTGATTCATTCCTTCAAGTAATGCCGTTTTAGTTAACGTATTAGACTCTATTAATTTATTTAAGGTATTAAGTTTATCTTTTGCGGAGCTATTCGCGGTGACTGCAATGCCAATTGGGGTATTTACTTCATGTGCTATACCCGCTACAAGGTTACCAAGCGAAGCCATTTTTTCTGATTCGATCAACTTTTCTTGCATGGTCGTCAATTCAGATAAGGTCACTTCAAGCGTGCGAGTACGCTCTGCCACCCGTTGCTCTAATAATTGATTGGCACGTTCAAGCTTTGCATTGGTTCGTTCATTTTCTTGAGCCGACAGTGCTCTGCCATATAAATCTGCTAATGCACCGATAAATGAACACTCATCTTCACTCCAGTGCCTTGCTCCACCAATATGCTCACAACAGAATATTCCGATCATTTTACCTTTATAGCGAATCGGCGCATCGAGCATAGCGCCAATATTAAGCGGTTTCAGGTAGCTTTCACTAAACTCAAAGGTGGCTGGATCGGTATGGGCATCTTCTGCGGTGATCGTTCGCTGGGTATCGAGCGCTTTAAAATATGCTGGATATGCATCGCGTGGAAGAACCAGTGTCTGAATTTCCTGATTATTCTCTCTATCAAGTAATAATCGGCACTCAATGGCGGTGTTTTCGGCATTTAGAAGCCAGATCCCAGCTCTGCCTATTTCTAGGCCATCAAGAACAGCATTAAGGATTAAGCGTTCAGCTAATTCAACATTACCACTGTCAAGATCAGAGGAAATTGATACTCCATAGAGCAGTTGGACTAGTTGTTGGCGCATACCATCACCTTTTAGTTTTACATCAACTTAAGTCTAGACGAACATAGCCATTCTTAAAGACTGACTTTGAATATTTAAAAAACCTTTTAGTATTAAGTGGTTGTTCAGATAGACACAGGTATATTTATACCTAACTCCTGTTGATACCCCTTACGACTTTATGTTGTTTAAGCAGTTTGGCCAGCTCTCCCCCGAGTTGGCTTTTTTTTGCCTAGTCCCCAGTGCTCACGCATGTTAAAGTGAACCTAGAATTCACTAAACATAAATAAGTTATGCGTTATATCTTAATTTTAATCACTTTTTTAATGAGCTTTCATACGCTAGCGGCAGCCCAAAATGAACCTGAAAACCGCCCAGCCCTTAGTGAAGCCGAACAACAACAAGCACTGAATAACCTTCAAGAACCAATGTATAAGCCTCTTTTAGAGCGTTATATTCTTGATGAGTTAAAAGCAGTTCGCCAAGATCAGCAAAAACTGAGAGAAGATGTCACTAAGCAAGTCACTCATACACAGTTAGATACAGCTGATCGCGCGTTAACCTACACGACAGACACCATCAATAATGTGTTTTTCATTATTACAATTACTGCCTCAATTTTGGTTTTAGTTGGTTGGAATTCACTGCGTGATGTGAAAAACAAAGTAGAAGATATTGTAAATACACGTGTTAGTGCCATCACTAAAGAATACGAAGAGCGCTTAAAAGTTCTTGAAGAAAAACTACGTGAGCGATCTGAAGAGATCTTATTAAATCAGCAAAAAATCTCGATCACTAACGAAGTTCATTCACTGTGGATGCGTGCTAACTTAGAAAGTGATGTTGCCAATAAAGTAGAAATTTTTGACGAAATATTAAAACGTAAGCCTGAAGATGTAGAAGCGATTGCCTATAAAGCAGATGCACTGTTAGAAATAAATGAAACGGGTGAGGCTATTGAGCTATGTAATCAAGCCCTCGAAATAGACAGTGACTATGGCTATGCATACTGGCAACGTGCGTGTGCTTATGCATTACTTCATAAACATGCTGATGCGATGGCCGATATTCGTATGGCACTTGAATACTCACCCAACCTTCGTAACGAGCTATTACACGAAAGCGCTTTTGCCAGCCTTCACGACAACGACAGCTTTAATTCGTTGTTAAATGAAACGGTTTAGCCTAACCCCATGTAGCAGCGGGTTTATCCCGCGTCATAGGCGCTAGGATTTAGGATTTAGGCTCTAGGATTTAGGTGCTAGGACGCGATGTAAAATCGCTGGCTTTTAGCCGTTAGAGGTCAGATATTAGATGTCAGTCGAACGGCGGGGTTGGTTAGTTCGAGTGTTTTTCTCTGCAATGAAAACCTTGTTCGAGGCATTGTAGGAGGTACTTTAGTGCCGAATTGAACGTAGAAAAGAGCGGTCAGTCAGACGGACGCGCGAAACAAGTTTCACGCCTACATGTAGCAGCGGGTTTATCCCGCGCAATAGGCGCTAGGATTTAGGTTCTAAGACGCGATGTAAAATCGCTGCTACCTCGTTACTCGCATCTTTCCCCTTGTAACTTGCTAACTTTACTCTTGCTAACTTGAACCCACTAACTTTCACCCATAAAAAAAGAGCAGCTAGGCTGCTCTTTTTTCTATCGGAAGAATAACACTTTGGTTATTTTGCCGTTTTCGACTTGATAACTAGTTACAAACTCGGCTCGCTTATCAACGACTTTGGGATCCTCAGAACAAGTCTCTGATAGTTCATGATCAATCACTATATTACCGTGCACAATGCGTTTTATCGGTGAAGACTTAATGCACTTTAATTTTTTAAACATAATACCGTATCGTGCAATTAGCTTTTCTTTACCGGTAAACATAAGCTCATTTGGAAACGTATAAAACTCTACATTTTCATCATACATTTTGATAAATGCATCGATATTACGAGCGTTGTACGCTGCAATAACTTGCTCGATTACAGCCATAGATTCTCGTGACTGACGAGCTTTTTCTTGCTGTTTGGCTGTTAAGGCTTCTTTAGCTTGGTTTACTGCTTTTGTTGCTTCAGCAACTGCTTCTTGCTTTTCAGCTGCGGTTTTAGGTTGCGCAGCAGGTGCCGGGTTTACAGAGCCTATTACCTTACTATCATCAGCTTCGGCAACCGTCGCGGTTGCCGCTTCTTTCTTTTCAGTGTCCTTATTAACGGCTTCTGGTTTAGTTACTTCTGGTTTAGTTACTTCAGTTTGGCTTTTAATTACCGCAGAGCTTTCGCTCTCTGTAGCTTTGTCTTCAATAAATTCTAAACGTGCAACATCTTTCTTTTCTGTTTTTTGTTCGGTTTGTTGCTGGCTTTGTTCACTAGTTTGGTCACTAGCAAAAACCTGCCATGTGAATAGTAAACTGATGGCAAAAAATAACGGTTTCATAATTTTCCTAAATGCATCATGCCTCAATAAAGGCGCTAAGGTAGCAAATTATAGCTGTTTGGCATAGTTTTTTACCAATATTGCTCTACTGTGATCTGCCCAGGTTCACGACGTCTATTACGGCTAAAACCAAGCTCTAACAAAATAGCCGTGGTATCTTTTACCATTTCTGGATTACCGCAAATCATAAACTGTGTGGTGTCGGGAGCAACAGGACGGTCTATAACTTGAAATAAACGACGGTCTTTGATCACATCTGTGATCCGGCCATTAAATCCCACAGTGGCTGACTCTCGGCTGACTACAGGCGAATAGTAAAGATTTGGGTACTGATGCTGGAGCGCTTTGATTCGCTCTTGATAGCTTAAGTCCTCGTTAAAACGTACACCATGCACCAAATGAACATGCTCAAACTTTTGCCACACTTCGCCCTGCTCTAATATTGATATAAAAGGCCCTAGCGCCGTTCCTGTGCTCAGCATATATAGCTGTTCACTGCTTGGCACTTCATCAAGAGTAAAAAAGCCTGTAGCACGACGCTCAATTGTCACTGAGTCGCCCGGCTTTAATTGTGCAAGCTGTTGAGAAAGTTGTCCGTCTTTAACATTAATAAGATAAAACTCAAGATCAGGATTATTTGGTGCATTCACGTAAGAATATGCGCGTGCTACGCGTTTATCACCCACTTGCATTGCAAGCTTTGTAAACTGCCCAGCCGTGAATGGCTCTACATCGGCATTAACAATTAAGCTAAATAATGAGTCGGTCCACCATTTAACGTCTTTAACTTTTGCTTCAATCCAATTAGACATACAAACCCTCGAGTATTGTTCCTCTATTAAAGGTGGCAACAATTGCTTGAATTTTCAAGTTTTAAGGGGCGGTTGCGAGATGCAAACTGGATTTTACGCGAGATAAATACGCAGCTATAAAAAAAGCCGCATAAATGCGGCTTTGAGGTTAGTCTCACTTCACTTTGGGCGTGTTTCCAAATTTCAGTGAATACGTTACCAAGGAACTTATTTAAATTGATTCTAAAGCAATTTTAACCATTTCGTTAAAAGTGCTTTGACGCTCTTCACTTGGTGTTGCTTCACCAGTGATTACGTGGTCACTAACAGTAAATAGTGCCATCGCTTTTGCGCCGTACTCAGCGGCTACGCCGTACATGCCAGCTGTTTCCATATCAACAGCAAGTACGCCTAGCTTGTCTAATTCTTGATAGAATGTGTTATCTGCTTGATAGAATGTATCTGTTGTAAATACATTACCTACCTTAGCTTCAATGCCTAATTCTTTTGCTGCGTTTACACCATTAAGTAATAAACCAAAATCAGCAATAGCGGCAAAGTCGTAACCACGCACGCGTGCACGGTTTACATTTGAATCTGTGCTTGCACCTTGTGCAAAGATAACGTCACGGATTTTGATGTCGCTACCAATACCGCCACAGGTACCAATACGAATTAGATTTTTAACGCCGTAACTAACGATCAATTCACGGGCATAAATTGACATTGATGGAATACCCATCCCAGAGCCCATAATACTCACTGGTTTACCTTTGTAGGTACCGGTAAAACCATACATATTACGAACGCCTGTTACTTGTTTTGCGTCATCTAAAAAGTTTTCAGCAATGTATTGAGCGCGAAGCGGATCACCCGGCATTAATACCGTTTCTGCAAATTCGCCTACATTGGCACTGATATGAGGAGTACTCATTATTGGTTTCCTTTTTTGTTCGCTAATAGCTCATCTTTAAAGCTATCACCGTATTCAAGTGCAGGAAGATTAAACCACTGGGCAAGGGTTTGACCTATGTCTGCAAAACTAGCTCGTTCTCCAAGCGGGGTGTTTGTCATCCCCGGTTGGTAAGCAAGGACTGGCACGTATTCACGTGTATGGTCAGTACCTGCTGCTGTTGGATCACATCCGTGATCGGCAGTGATGATTAACACATCATCGCTATTTAGCTGATTTAAGATGGTTGGTAGGTAATCATCAAACTCTTTTAATGCTTTAGCATAGCCGACTGCATTACGGCGATGACCGTACTTTTCATCAAAATCAACTAAGTTTGTAAAAATCAAACTATGATCAGGTGCGCTTGCGATGACTTCTGAGGTTTTTTCAAGTAAGTTCATCAGCCCTGGCGCTTTGTGTTTTTGGGTGATGCCTTGATGCGCATAGATATCGGCAATTTTACCAATACTTATCACTTCACCGCCGTCTTGCGATAATTTATCTAGCAAGGTTGGCGACGGTGGTAGCACCGAATAGTCACGACGATTACCTGTGCGGGCAAAATCGTCACGGCTCGAACCCAAAAATGGCCGCGCAATCACTCTTCCTATGTTCATTTCATCAAGCAGCGCCCGTGCGATTTCGCAAACCTGATAAAGTTTCTCCAGTCCAAATGATTCTTCGTGCGCGGCTATTTGAAACACGCTATCAACTGAGGTGTAGCAAATCGGCATACCGGTTTGCATGTGCTCTTCACCTAGTTGTTCTAAAATGGTTGTTCCTGAGGCATAGCAGTTACCTAAAATGCCCGGAATACCAGCACGAGCAATTAGCTCGTCAACAAATTCTTGTGGAAAACACGGCTGTGTGTTTGGGAAGTAACCCCAATCAAATAACACAGGTACGCCGGCCATTTCCCAATGACCTGAAGGCGTGTCTTTACCACTTGATAACTCTTTAGCGTAACCCCATGCGCCAATAGGTGCTTGGCGGTCACTGACTAAACAAGGTTCTTTACCTGCGGCTTCGCATGCATCAGCTAAACCTAAACGGGTAAGATTAGGTAGCGATAACTGCTCACCGGTTTCTTCTGCATAGGCTTTAAGTAAATGAGCAAAGGTATTTGCGCCTACATCACCAAACTTCTCTGCGTCGGGTGCTGCGCCAATTCCTAGGCTATCTGCCATTAAGATAAGTGCTCTTGCCATGGGTACCTCGTTATCAATATGTGGCTACTTTATATGCTCTTCGAATTTTTGGTACAGGACATAAGTCCTGTTTCATAAAACAGAAACATTATAAATTTGCATCTCTAAGCGAAGCAAAAGAGATTAATCGTGTCTTTTTTGCTATTGTGATCTACCTAACAATGTTTCCTTCTGTGTGGGCGAGAACTTTAGTGACACGAACAATTATAGCTATTGCTGGCGCATCTGCGTCGGGCAAGTCTCTTTTTAGCAAGACGATTTATAACGAATTAGTCAATGAGCTTGAACCGGGCGCGATCGCAGTGATCGAAGAAGATGCTTATTACAAAGATCAGTCGCATTTGCCGTTTGACCATCGAACGCAAACAAATTACGACCATCCTGATGCTTTCGAGCATGAGCTTTTGCATGAGCACTTACTTCAGTTGCGCGCTGGAAAATCAGTAGACGTACCAACTTATGACTATGCAATGCACACCCGCAGCGATGAATCGCGTCGAGTGGCACCTGCAAAAGTACTTATCGTTGAAGGTATTTTGCTACTGAGTGATCCGGCACTTCGAAAAGAATTTGATATTAAGGTGTTCATTGATACACCGTTAGATATCTGCCTTATGCGCCGTATGCAACGAGATATGGAGCAGCGTGGCAGAACATTACAGTCCGTTGTTGATCAATATCAAGCGACAGTGCGACCTATGTTTTATCAGTTTATTGAGCCATCAAAGCACAAAGCTGATCTCGTAGTCACACGCGGCGGTATGAATCGCGTTGCCATTGATATAATTAAAAGTAAAATAAAATATTTACTGCAACAATAACAACGGGAAATAGTCAGTATGACGACATTTATGAGCTTAGTAGGCATTGTTGTGCTACTAGCCATTGCTTTCGCGGCTTCAACGAACCGTAAAGCAATTAATTTAAGAACAGTAGGCATCGCCTTCTTGCTACAAGTGCTAATTGGTGGCTTTGTCTTGTTCTTCGAAGTGGGTAAAAACGTACTGGCAAGTATGTCTCGAGGAGTGTCATCAGTTATTGGTTATGCCAATGACGGGATTAGCTTCTTGTTTGGCTCACTGGCATCGCAAGATACCCTAGGGTTTATTTTTGCGATACAAGTATTGCCCGTTATTGTGTTCTTCTCAGCACTGGTTGCTGTGTTGTATCACATCGGGGTGATGGATTGGATAATCAAGATTCTAGGCGGTGGCTTACAAAAGCTATTGAAAACCTCGCGCCCTGAATCGCTTTCTGCAACCGCCAATATTTTCGTTGGCCAAACAGAAGCACCATTGATTGTTAAACCATTTATCGCCAGCATGACAAAGTCAGAGCTATTTGCGGTAATGGTTGGTGGTCTTGCTACTGTAGCTGGTTCAGTTATGGCAGGTTACGTAACAATTGGTGTAGAGCTTAAATACTTAATTGCAGCCAGCTTTATGGCAGCACCGGGTGGCTTCTTAATGGCAAAAATGATTGTGCCAGAGACAGAAACACCAAAAGAAGATTTAGCAGATTTAGAGATACAAGAAGAAAAACCGGTTAACGTAATTGATGCAGCAGCATCAGGTGCCGCAAACGGGATGCAACTAGCACTAAATGTAGGTGCGATGTTACTTGCTTTCGTAGCACTTATTGCACTTCTAAATGGGCTATTAGGCGGTATTGGTGGTTGGTTTGATCACCCAACATTAACGCTACAAGAAATTTTAGGTTACGTATTCGCTCCAGTGGCATGGTTATTAGGTGTACCGTGGAACGAAGCAGTAATCGCAGGCAGTTTTATAGGTCAGAAGGTTGTAGTTAACGAATTTGTTGCTTACCTCGACTTTATTAATTATCGCGATACGTTAAGCGCGCACACACAAGCGATTGTCACATTCGCGTTATGTGGGTTTGCTAACTTATCATCGATAGCAATTTTACTAGGTGGATTGGGCGGTATGGCGCCTGGTCGGCGAAAGGATATCGCACGCTTAGGGCTCAGAGCAGTGTTAGCAGGATCTATGGCTAACCTCATGAGTGCAGCAATTGCAGGTTTTTTCCTCTCGCTAGCTTAGAAACTTAATGAGATGAGCCGTAGTTGCAAAACAATAGGATAGAACTTTAAGGGGTTAAAGGTCTATCTGACTTGAACGATACTTCACCAAGGGCCGCAAGGCCCTTTTATCGTTTTTATGTGCTAAGATTTATTTACTAAGTCTTTTTAAGTATCCGCATGAACCGTTTTCAACTTTTTATACTGATATTTTTTCTCAGTTGGCCTGCCTTCAGTACACCAACACTTACGGTTGTCACTGAGCTTTCTCCGCCAAATCAAACGTTAATTAATAATCAAGTAACAGGTGACAGCACCGAGTTAGTCAAAGCTATTTTTGCTAAAGCAAATTTACAGGCAAATATTGAGCTCTATCCGTGGGCACGTGCTTACAACATGGCACTAAAGAAACCGAACACACTTATTTTTAGCATGGCTAAAACTCCCGAACGAGAAGCTCTATTTCATTGGATTGGAGAAATAGCAACTTATCAAATGGGCTTTGTTAAATTAAGCTCTCGCAGCGATATAAACATCACCTCAAACGAACAGGCTAAACAATACAAGATTGCCGTGCAACGACATGACCTAGCGGCTCAGCGCTTAACTGAGCGAGGTTATGTCGTGGTATATACCTCAGACATCACTAAATCATATCAGTTATTAATGGCGGGCAAGGTCGATTTAATTATTGATGATAAAAATTATATAAGTGCAATGGCTGAGCAGCTAGCACTAGATGAGGCCCGCTTTAGCTTTGCTTACGCTATCGACTTTTTAACTATGAAAGGTTATTTAGCTGCGAGCCTAAATACGCAGCCAAGCTATATTAAGGCGCTTAAACAAGCGTTTGTTGAGGTTTCAAAAACAACCCAATACCAAAACGTGATGATGACAACAAACTAGCTTTACTCTATTGGGACAAAATAATCTGCAATATATTTTTCGAGTAAACCGCGCTGAATCAATCGATCATAACTTGTCTGTAGTTTTGATAAGATTTCATCAGGGATATCTTTATTAAGAGCTAAAAAGTTACCTTGTGTTCTCTCAAGCGGTAACTCAACCAGTTTGACAACCTCTTGCCCATAATGGCCGTATTGCATTAATAAATACCGAAATGACAACTCAGAGCCAACAATTAGTTCAACCTTGTTTTTTAAAAACAGATTTATACATTCATAGTAATGACTTACTTTTAATAAGTTCTTGTCTGCTTTAAACCCTAAGCTCTCTAAAAAGTTTTCGTAAATACTCTCTCTAACAGTACATACGCTGTATTCTTTTACTTGTGCTAGGTCACGCGGGTTGATGTGCTCATTAGATTTGAGGCGATAAAAGAAGTTTTTTGATGACGCAAGCGGGCCTATCCAATTAAATAGTGCTTCTCTGTCGGTAATACGCGCAGTTGACACTAAACCAGACAATGGCTTTTTTTGCGCTAAATGATAGGCTCTAGGCCAAGGCAATAGCTCAAATTGACACTCAATCTCTGCATCCACACACATTGCCCTAACAAACTCTAGGTTAATACCCTCTAGGTGACCTTTGTTGGAAAAGTTATAGGGTGGAAATTGCTCTGTATAAATGGTGATAGTTTGTTTTGCCATCAAACTCGGAGCAAAGCTAAGACAAGCTAAAAACAAATACTTTATGATAATTCGTACATCCTCATTAGATAGCCGAATTAAATATAGAAATATTCATATCTTCAGTCAATTTTTAGGCACAAAAAAAGCAAGCCTTAGCTTGCTTCTTCTTAATATTTACTTTTCAGCAAATATTATAACGGAGTGATGTTATCCGCTTGTGGGCCTTTTTGACCTTGTGAAAGAGTGAACTCTACACGTTGGCCTTCAGCTAAAGTTTTGAAACCGTCGCTTTTGATAGCGCTGAAGTGTGCAAACACGTCTGGGCCATTTTCTTGCTCGATGAAACCAAAACCTTTAGATTCGTTAAACCACTTAACTGTACCTGATACGATGTTAGACATAGTATTATTCCTGATATAAAAAAATTAAACATGCCCTAATGGGCGGGTGTAGCAAAAAATGAGATGGTACTTAAAAACTTCAGGACGGTACTACAAGTATTACTTATACAACAACGAAATAAAGATTTATTAATTACACGCTTTCTTTCTAGCTGGTGCCTACTATATAGAGTTACTTGAATAAGTCAAACACTATCGAAATTAAAACTCAAACTCTAAAGCCAAGCGAAAGCTATGGTCGCGGCCTGATTGCGATAATTCGCTTATAAATCCTGCTTCCCATTTTAATTGACGCTTCGCACTAAAACGATGCAAACCAATAAAACCAGGGCCCACACCAAAAAAGTCCTCGCCAGCATAAACTTCTATTGATGGCTGAAATGCAGAGCGATAGCGATAACGGTACTGCAAACGGAACTCACTTTCCCATTCATTTTCTATATCAGCCCCCCACTCATACACTAAAAATGCATTCATAGTCAGGCTAGTACGACCAAACTCTTTTTCCCATAAAAAGCCAGTCGTCGCTTCGTATGCATCTATAGTGTGCTGCTTTTCAAGTTCAAATAGTGCCCCCCAATCTGCCCATAAACGCCCTTGTTCTACAAGTTGCCAACGTAACTCCACCTCATATGAAGATAAGCCAAAGTCACCGTTATCATCGCGTTCGCCAACTAAATACCCTTCAAGGCTCATGGTGTCGTTAATTGCACCACCAAAACCTGCGCGCTGTGCAAGCACATTACCGTTATCGGTTTGCCTAGACACTAAGCGCCACTCAACTTCACGTTCAAAAGGTAACACGTAAGGGTGATATACTTTATCAACGACCATGCCATCTGCATGGACAACGTGTGCAAAGCAAATTGCAAACAGATAGCTAAAACTGATTATTAAGAACCGCATACAGGCTCCTTTTTATGTTTAACTTTTAGAGCGCGAGCCAAGGCAATAAATACGGCGCTCGCAATTACATATACCCAAAGCGCGGTTTTACTTGGCGTGGCTTCGTAACCGACTAAGGCTTTTAGCACCCGGCCAAGTTCTGAGTTTTCGGCTAAAAAGTTGCGCCAATCTAGATAGCTTGAAGTCACATCAATTAAATCGACCTGACTCGCTAAATCAAGAAATATTAATAACTTTGCTGTTGCATTTAAGGCAAGCAATACAATCAATGGCTGCATTTTCGCTCGTCTGGCAACACTTTCCAGCAAAAAGAACAATAAAATACCAAAGCTGACACAAATTCCTATTCCTAGAAAGGTGCCAAGCAGTAAAGGCTCAGCAGCATCTTTATTGTGCCAAAAACTGACTAGGTAAATCATGTAATGGCTCAAATATAGGGTCATTGTTGCAATGAGAGCAGCGGCGGCGGCTACAGTGTTTTGTTGACAACTGATTAATGCAGCAACAAAAATCATGATACATAGCAACATTTGAATGAACTCTAAACCACGGTGTTCAAACAACTGGCTCATCGTCGCCGCACCTTGTACAAATAGCAAACTAATAATGGTGCCAATAACAGCATATAGACCTAATTGTCGCTGATTAAGAGGTACTATCAACCTGAGTAACACGGCTAAAATCACAACCGGTAAAAGCTGATTAATGCTCATTAATAAACTAGTTATCAGCATTATCTACCTCCGTAGCCACAACCGTTCCTCGGGCCGTATTAGGAGAAAATTCGCCAAAAAAGTCATAACGCCCAGGGCTTAGTGGGCCGATATAAATCACACTGGTTCGGCCAGGATAAAGCACTTTTTCGCGGTTTAAATCAAAGCTATCGAACTCTTCAGGAGTGCTATCTTGATTTTCGATGAGTAAACGTAGCTTTTTATTGGCAGGTACTTTTATTTCAGCGGGATAAAACAAATGATCTTTTAAGATCAGTTTGTATTCTTTGGCATAAGCAAGCCAAGATGACATACACAATAACATAGACAGTGCAGCAATCCATTTATTCACTGACGTCTCCTTGCATAAAGGAAACGCTCACTCGCAAGCCGCCAAGGTGGCTGTCTGCTAAAGTAATATCAGCGTTATAAATCGATACTATGTGTTCAACAATGGCCATACCAAGCCCTGCTCCTTGCTCACCCGATGGATGTTTATCACCACCCACGCGATAAAAGCGATTAAAAATGCGCTGTTTTTGAGCTTCATCAATACCGGGTCCCGAGTCATCTATTTGCCAGATAAAACGATTATTTTCGGTTTTCAGGGTAATACAAATCTCTCCCACAGCTGGGGTGTATTTTATGGCGTTACTCAGTAAATTGCCAAACAAAGTAATCAAGGTAAATTCGTCACCAGCAATAATAAAATCATCGCCATCAATGCTGATGATATGCTCTTTTTCGTCTATACGATCATAAAGTTGTGCAACAACTTGCTGGCTAATTTCTAACACCGACACTGAACTAAATTGCGCCTGCCATTGCTCTGGATAAGTCCGCCCTAAAATTAGCATCTGCTCAACGATATTGCTCAACTTATCAACGCCTTTTTCCATCGCATCAAGCTCAACACTATCGACACCTTGGGCAACTAAATTATGTACATTTATTTTTAAACTACTCAGCGGCGTGCGCAGTTCATGGGCTGCATCAGAGGCAAAAAAGCGCTCTCGTAAATAGGCACTTTCAACCCGTTTAAATAGGTCGTTTAAGCGGCTAATTACGGGTTTTATTTCTTGCTCTGGGGTTTGCCAAGGGATAGCCGTAAAGTCATTTGCCTGACGATGTTTAAGTTGATTCGACAACCGAGTTAGTGGCGCAAGCCCTTGTTTTACAAACACACTAATAAGGAGAGCAAGGATAGGCACACTCCATAACAGCGGCGTCATAGCCGATAAAATTACAGTTTCGGTGAGCGCCACTCGCTTACTCAAAGGCTCAGCAATAAGCACTCGCTTATTACCTTCGCTTAAGCGATACACTTTGACTCGTTGCCCGGCCAAGTTCTCAACGCTAAACCCGGTTTGCCACTGACTTTGATTTATAGCGTTATTCTGCAATGACTTTGAGCTTGAGGCCAAGCTGTCATCAACCCAAACTTGAAATAATAACTGCGGTAAATCACTCGTATAAGCTGGGGTTTCATTACTAAGTGGTTGCTCGATTAACACATGCGCCAACGTTACCAGCTCGTTATCGAGCAGCGCTTCAGCCTGATTCATGCTTTCACGATAACCTTTAGTAAAAGCCAAAAAACAGGTTAGGATCACCATGGATAAGATAAGTAATGTCAGTCTTTTACGAATTGACACTAGCGTTTACCCACCACATAACCAATACCACGCAAGGTTTTAATAAACTCTTTTGGGAATTTTTTACGCAAGTGATGAATGTGCACTTCGATGGTATTTGACCCCACCTCTTCGCCCCATTCGTATAGTTTACTTTCTAACTGTTGTTTTGATTGCACGCGACCTTGGTTTTCTAGCAAGGCTTTAAGGAGCATAAACTCTTTGCGCGGCAAGTTTACCGGCTCATCTTGAAATCTTACGGTAAATGCGGCGGTGTCCATTTCAACATCGCCAACTTTTAAGGTGCTGGTTTGAGCTTGGGTCAATCGCCGACTAGCAACCCGAAGGCGTGCAAATAACTCTGCGGGATCGAAAGGTTTTGCAAGATAATCATCAGCACCTAAATCTAGCCCCATGACTTTATCATCAATACTACCGCGAGCGGTTAAAATCACCACCGGCAGGTTTTTACGATGCTTTTTGATGTGCTTTAGAATGTCGATGCCATCACCGTCTGGTAGTCCTAAATCAAGGACTACCAGCTCAATTTCATCATTTTGCAGCCATTGCATCGCTGACTTAACGGTTGCACTGTGTTCAACACTATAACCTTGTTGACGTAAAGAACGACACAGGCCTTCTGCCACTAAGTGGTCGTCTTCAACGAGCAATAAATGCATAGCTTATCTCTTTAATTTTTTCTCTACCTTAGCCAATAGTTTAGTAATTTCTTGTTGGCGGTAAAGGTCTGCCTTTGGTCTATCAGGGCGCGCTGGCGCTTGCTGAGCTACTAATAAAAATTCTTTAGCTGACTGATACTTATACTCATCATATAAAAATGACGCATATAAATAATTACTATCGATTCCATAAGGATTTAGCTCAAGGGCTTTTTTAAACAGTTTTTTGGCTTCATCATCATCACCAAAGCCAATTGGCCAACCTGGCACTTTGCCGTATAAAGTTGCCAAACTTGTATAAGCCGAACCATTCAGTGCTTGTGGATCAAGCTTAAGCGCTTTTTCAAATTGTGCTTTGGCATCTTTTGCAAGACCCAGCGCACCTAATCCCCCTTTCGCACCTGCATAGCTCGATAACACGATACCGTACCAAATATGGCTTGCCGCTTGCTGATCGTTCGCTTTTGTAAACTCTGCGGTTTCATTCGCTAACTTTTCAAAGGCATCTAGCTGCGCATCGTCAACTAATTCGTAATTAACCACAGCCCATTGCTTTTGCACCGAACTTAAATCGCTATTAAAGTCGGCTTTTGCAGGCGCAGCCATGATAACAGCTATCATCATTAGAGCTTTAAAATTTAGTTTAGTCATAATCATTCACCTTAATCAATTTAGTTGGCAAAAAAACTTTTAATTTTAGGAAGTTGTTTTGCTATTGCGTTATCAACTAATGATGGAAATGCCCCGTTAATACGAGCAAATAATGTTTCTGGGAAGCCGATAAAACGGCGACGTTTTTTGGATTTAATTAAATCTATTAATGCATCAGCCACTTTTTCAGGCGGGTCCATGGTGTTACCCAACTCTTTGTTCATCGCACGTACTTGCGGCGAATTAATCGCGGTATCGGTGGCACGAGGCGCTAAGTACAATACTTTCACATCACTGTGACTAAGCTCTCTGGCAAGGGCTTCGGTCATTCCTCTAAGGCCAAATTTGCTGGCACAGTACAAGGTTTGATATGGATAGCCGATGCTGCCAAACGATGAACCTATATTCACAATCGTGCCTTTATTACGGGTAATTTGTGGTAAAAACAGCTGACACAATTTAATAGGTACATTTAGATTAATATTTAACAGATGATCAATTTGCTGCTCGCTTATTTCACTAAAGCCTTGCATCACATTAACGCCCGCGTTATTGATAAGCAGCGTTGCGCCGCCAATTTGCTGGGCAAACTTAGCAAGATCATTGCGAGATTCACTGTTACTTAGGTCGGCTTGAAAATACTCAGCGTCATTGCCGCACTCCAATTGCAATGCAGCAAGTTGCTTTATATTTCGGCCTACCAATAATACACGCCAACCTTCTTTTGCAAGGCGAAGGGCAATGGCACGGCCAATGCCCCCTGTTGCACCGGTTAGCACACACACTGGGCTACTCATGCGCTTTGCTCCAAGTCAGCCTCGCTAAAGAAAGGTTCTGAATCGAGGTCACGGAAAATATTGCCGTACAGTTTATAAAAACATTTTGCGGCGTTAATAATCGCTTGCTGATCGTCCTCGTTATCTATTTTGTTCATC
Source organism: Pseudoalteromonas sp. MEBiC 03607 (assembly GCF_004792295.1). NCBI lineage: Bacteria > Pseudomonadati > Pseudomonadota > Gammaproteobacteria > Alteromonadales > Pseudoalteromonadaceae > Pseudoalteromonas > Pseudoalteromonas sp. MEBiC 03607. The sequence continues at coordinate 479,418 of NZ_SRRY01000002.1, read as the reverse complement.
AGATTTTCGAAAAACTTCACGTGCTCAATATCAAGAGCACCATGCGAGGTAAGGTAGGTAAACGCCTTTTTAGGTAAACCTACAACCTCACGGATTTGCCCCGCTGCATTATCGGCTAAGGCAATCGAGGTGCCTTCAAGCACATGCACCATGCCAAAGAAGGCCAATGGGTTACCGCGATTAATTGTATCGTAGGCATACGACACCATTAATTCAGTCGAAAATTGTGGACGAGAATGACGCACTAACTCTTTATCAAAACCACAGGCTGCAATATCGTTTAGCACCCATTCTTGGTGGCCTAACTCTTCTTCGATGTATTCTGCAACAGCTTCGCGCAACCACTCTTGTTTATCGCTTAGCTTTGCGCCTACAGCCATTAGCAGTGGCACGGTGTGTTTAACATGGTGATAAGCTTGCGTTAAGAACGATGCGTATTCACTCAGGCTGACTTCACCTTTAAAAACGCGGCTAATAATTGGCGCAGCTAAAAGGTAGTCGCGCTCTTTCTGTGTTTCGGCTTGTAATGTATTGAAAAATTGACTCATGCTCGTCGCCTCTTGATAAAGTGCTGAAATCTCTGTAGCAAAAAATTGATTAATAACATCGCGTTTGGGGCGATTATTGCTGGTTAATAAACCTTGCGTGTGGCTCATAGGCTCTGCCATTCGATGCCACTTTTTGATCTGTGCGTATTCGGGTAGTTGCGCGTTTTGTGCCGCAATATGAGCAGCAAGTTCATCGTCACTCATCGCTTGGTTTGCATAGATAAGCGCAGCTAAAAATGCTTGGCCTTCGCCAATCACCACCGCTTGTTGTACCTGGCTGTGGCTAAGCAATAACGACTCTGGCCACTCGGCACTGATATTGCGCCCAAAGCTGGTGATCAGCTGATTTTTCAAGCGACCTTGAATAACCAAGCGGCCTGCTTGCTCAGTGACGAGATCGCCAGTTGCATACCAATCGTCGGCACTTTGCGCTGCTTGACCTAAGTACCCTAAAAACAATGAGCCTTTGATATAAAGCTGACCATTTTCAATTTTGTATTGAATGTGCTTAAGTACTCGCCCTGCGGTGTCGATGTCATCATCATCGCGCGTGTTTAGGCTCACCACCGATGAAGACTCAGACAAACCATAGCCTTGATAAACCGGTAAACCGAACTCTCGGGCTTGCTTAATAAGTGCTTGGCTTACAACCGCGCCACCCACTGCAATAAACTTTAAGCTTTTAGGTGCTTGCCAGCCTTGCTTTGCAAAAGCCACTAAACAAGTCAGCAACTCAGGCACTAAAATAAGGGTATGTGGCTCAGTGCGTTCAATTGCGGCTATTAATTTATGTGGTTCAAGTAGCTGTGCACCTGAAAAACCAAGTTCAGCTAAAGGCACTAAGTTAACCGTGCCACCCGCTAATAGCGGCGCATACACACCGGCTAAATTCTCAAGCAAAACCGGTAGCGGCAGTAAACATAAATGGTTTGGTTTTTCTAAACCAATGCTTTGATAAAGTGATGTTGCCACCTGCAATTGGCTTTCAAGCGATAAACACACGCCTTTTGGTGTGCCCGTTGAGCCAGACGTAAAGGTAATCTTTTGCGTGTTTGCAAAATAAGGAACTGGCTGTGTATTACTCAATTGGTAAACATATAAAGGGTAATGCTTACATACATCGACTAACGCCACTAATTTAGCATGCTCGCCTTCGTAAGCGCGGTCACATACAAATAGCCCTGCCCCACTGTTTTGCAAACCAAACGCTATTTGCTGAGCCGTAAAAAACGTTGGTAGCGGAATAGCCACTCTTTTAAGCTCGCTAAGCGCAGCTTCTAATACACACCAAGCAGGTGTGTTATCTAATTGAAAGGCAACACCCTCGGCATTAAACTCAACCAAAGTAGCTAACAGACGAGTTACTTGTTCAGTAAAATCTTGTTTAGTTATTGAGCGCACACCATTACTTTCATGGCAAACCATTAAGGTATCGCTATCTTTGTGTGGTAACTGTGTTAACCAGCTCATAGCGCCTCCAAATAAACAGCCAATTCAAGGGATGACTGTAAACACTGCTGTTTAATATTGAATAAAACTGGGGTGTTTAATACACGTTGATGTGCTTCGTTTAGGTCAACCACACAAATGGTTGGTTGGTTGTCGTAATAGCTACCCCAGCTTGCTGGATCTTGGAGTGCTTGTGCATTTGCAACACCGATTTCTTTGCAATTAACACCTAGCATTTTTAATAGCGCTCTGACTTTGCGGGTTGCACAAAACACTAAATATTTTGCTCCCGCTTGGTAGAGTGCTTCGTTCATTAAAACAAAATGTGCCAAGGTGGCTTTTCGATGCGTTGAGCATAAATTACCTAACTCAAAAATGTGCTCACGCTTGGCACCAACAAAGTGCTCAATAGACACAGGGAGGTATTGTTCAATAAACAAAGGTTGTGATGCAGAGCGAAGACCTAACGTACATACTTCATCATCAACATTCAGCTCACAAAGAAGCGGCATGAACTGCGAAATTTTCGCATCATAAGCTGCAGCAAAACCTTGCTTAATATTACTCTCAAGACGGTCGCGGAACTGACCTCCTTCACGCGTGCAAACAAAGGCAGGCTCTTGAAATTGAGTTTGATGTGATTGTTGAACTGAAAGCATAATTGTTCGCTCCACTTAGGTTATGTGTAAAATTTATCGAGCGAAACTTAAATAAAACTTAAGAAAAATTAATTTTTATAAATATTTTTCAACCTCATGATATTTAATGTTTTTATTTTTATAAAAAACAAAAATGCCAGTCTATAAGACTGGCATTTTAATGCTTAAATTAACGTTAAACTTAGATTACTTAACGATAGTCATCTCTTTAAGTAGATTTTGAGCATTATCAACTTTATCCATCACCCACAACATGTATCGTGAATCAACGTGAATCGAGCGATTTAAGTTTTCATCGTAATCCCAATCACCAATAATACTTTCGTAAACACCATCAAATAACAAACCAACTAGCTCAGCATTACCATTTAATGTTGGTGAACCTGAGTTACCACCTGTGGTATCTACATTTGATAAAAAGTTAACCGGAACCGTATTCATACCGCCGGTGTAATCGCCATAAAGCTTTTGCTTAATTAACTCATTTTGCTTTTCTGGTGAGTTGAATGGTTCAACACCGGTATTTTTTGCAAGCAAGCCTTCTAAAGATGTAAAGGGGGTTGCCACTAAGCCATCTTGCGGTGAATAGCCGCCTACCGTGCCGTAAGTTACACGCAAGGTGCTGTTAGCATCAGCATAAACAGGCTTATTAAGTGCCTTGTTATAAGCGATAATTGCTTCCATTAATGCAGGGCGAGCAGCTTGCTGTTTACCAGCCAGCTCTTTTTTCGCATCTTCAATGTCTTTAGTAACGGCAAAAACAGCCTGAGCGTATTGAATGAATGGATCGCTACTTTGCTTTAACTGAGCAAGGTCAAGTTCTGTCATCCATAAACGTTTGCTTTCATCTGCAAGAACCGATTTAGCATACATATCATCAAGTAACGCTTGTTGTTTTTGTTTATCAAAACCATTGGTTAAACCAAGCGCTTTATCTACCTCTGCAACTCGCTCATCGTTTGGCAAAGCTGCATATTGCTCAATAAAGTACAATAAAATGGCTTTATCAACGGTTTCATCATAACGACGACTCATGCTTTCTAGGCGTGATTTAATACGCGGCATATCACGCTCTTGATAACCGCTTTCGCGCTCAGCATCTGGCTTTTGTTTTTCATAAGCTAAACGATACAGCATACGAGCCGATGACATCATTTGTGAGCGGTGTACGTAACCTAACATACGGTCACGTTGGTTGTGCTCTTGAGACTCAGCAACTAACGCCGTTAAATCAGCAAGTACATGTCCGTATTTAGCTTTGCGCTTACTATCTTCATTGATCCACGCAGTGAGATCTTTTTCAAATTGTTGCTTACGGCTATACATTGAACCTTTGTTAAAGCTCTCAATCATTGAGCCATAGTTTTTAATGTAGTTGTTGTAACCCGCAATCGTGCTTTCATAAGCGATTCGTGCCTCTGAACCATCCGGGGCATTTTCTTCAATTAACGAGACATATTTAGAATTATATTTACGCGCTAATGGGTAGGCTGTGTTAAACACGTAATCAACTTCAGGCGAAATACGGTAGCGGTTTGTGCTGCCCGGATAACCGGTAACCATCACAAAATCGCCTTCTTGTACGCCTTTAGCGCTTACTTTTAAAAACGCATCACTCTGGTACGGTACGTTATCTTCTGAATATTCAGCAGGCTTGCCATCTTTGCCAACATACGCGCGATAGAACGAGAAATCACCGGTGTGGCGCGGCCACATCCAGTTGTCGATATCGCCGCCGTATTTACCTACGCCCATCGCTGGTGCATATGCTAAACGTACATCTTTAATTTCAAGCGCTTTAATTAAGTAATATTCAAGACCACCATGGAAGGTATACACATTACAGCGGTAGCTTTGGTCTTGCTCACACTCACTAACAAGTGCTTTTTCATTTGCTTCAATGGCATCAAAACGTGCTTTACCTGTTAGCTGTTCAGTACCTTGGTTTACTTTATCGGTAACTTCTGTCACTTGCTCTGTCACATAAACACGAGAACCCGGCGCTGCAGGTACTTCTTCGCCCGTTGTTTTAGCTAAAAAGCCATTTTCTAAAATGTTATTTTCGGTGGTTGAGTTATATTGAATCGAACCATAGGCACAGTGATGGTTTGTTACAACTAAGCCTTTTGGTGAAACAAACGAAGCAGTGCAACCACCAAGGCTAATTACTGCGTTCATCGGAAACTCGGTCAATTTTGAAATTGACTCAACATCAATGCTTAAGCCTTTCGCTTTTAGGATAGATTCAAGTTCTGGTAGCTGGTGAGGTTGCCACATGCCTTCGTCGGCAACAGCAACATTTGCTACAGCCAGACCCACTGCAGCAGCAATAAATTTAAAACGCATAGTCGTCCTTTATATTTGTTATGTTTATCTTGTTAGCGCTCTTATCATTATCATTGTGCTAGCCAATAGCAATAATTTGCGACCGCTAATGTCAAAGTTTGTAAACCAAATAAGGCTGTAGGGCCTAATACTTAGACTCATAAACCACAGCATTGTGGCCGTGTAAGCTTTCTTGATGCTCCACTTTAAATTGGTAATCAGTAATACCTGGCATGGTTTCGAAGCACTGCTTTAGCCGCCTTGCTGCATCTTCGCAAAATAATAAGTTTTTTGCGTTAAGGGCGGCAAATGCTTGTTCATCTTCACGCTTAACGGCGGTTTGCACTGGGGTCCCTATGGCTTGCTCACAGACTGTGATAAAGCCACTAATATCCGGAAGCTTTTCGTTACTAAAAGTGACATCGATATACGCATATGAGCGCTGGCTATGAGGGGTTGCAATAGAGCCCTGTTCACTTGTGAGCCAATTGATTAAAGATGCTTTATCAATAGCGGCATCGCTAAACTGTTTATCGACCGCTTCGCTCAAAAGCTGCCTCGATAATGCCGCTGAACATGGGCACGTGCTGCTATAGGCAATATCGACTTTTAAGTTAATGGTAAGTGATTGCTGCTTCGTGATGGTTAAAACTACAGGGTAAGCATTGTAACCGCAATGGTCGCTCAGGAGCGCAGGTTTTAGCTCTGGTAAATCAAAATGCAGCACCAGTTTTACGCTTTTACTTAAGTCTTTTTGTGATGCTAAAACGGCATTCATAAACTCACTAACACGCTGACTAGTTAAGCTTTGTTTAGCCAATAGCTGATTAAGTAGTAAATAGAGACGCGACATATGAATGCCTTTTGCATCGCTATCAAGGCTGACAAAAATATCTGCTTTGGCATTAAGGTGCGCCTCAACATTAGGTTGTGCAAGTTTACAAGGTAATGCGATACCTTCCATGCCAACCCATTTTAAAGGTGATTGAAAATCTGTATTAGAGTGCGAGGTTATATCGGGTAATTGCATATCAACTTCTTGTATTATTTATATATATTGCTAAAGCATCAATTCTGATGAACTGAATAAGTGCTATCGCACCAAAGAAAATGATACAATATAACATTACAAAACTTTATCAAGAGCTAATTTTTGGACCTTTCACACCATCATTGTCATGCAGCTATAAACGTAAGGACGAACTTGCATTATGAGTATTAATTTTAAACAGTATCTGATAACAATTTAGCTTGAGAAGTCGAAAAAGATACGCTGACATTTACGAAAATTAACCACTTATCGCAGCCAATAATCACCTTATCGCAACGAATGAGATTATTGCTATCGATACACAGTATGCTCTATATATTAACCGCAAAGTTATATCAGCCTCACTCATGCACACATTCGTGCCATCTTTGTGTAATCTCATACTAACAACCAACACTAGGATTACATAAAGTGCTGACATAACGTTATATCAGTACAATTACTTTAAAAAATGACAAGAGAAACACTATGAAACACCTAGTCGCAACCGCGATCAGCTCAGCGTTATTACTAACGGCCTGTTCTGAGCCTCAAACTACAGCTGATACGCGTAAAACTGAACAAACAGCAGAAGTAACTGCAGCTGAACAAGCAAACCCACTATTTGTTAAAAGTGCACTGCAATACGAGGCGCCTGATTTTAGCCTTATTAAAGATGAACACTTTATGCCAGCTTTCAATAAAGGCATGGCAGAGCAAATGGCTGAAGTACAAGCTATCATCGACAACCCTGCAAAGCCTGATTTTGCCAATACTGTTGTTGCTCTTGAAAAAAGTGGTGAGCTGTTAACCCGTACTCGTAGCATTTTTTATAACTTAGCAGGCAGTGACTCAAACCCTGCTCGCCGTGAAATCCAAAAAGAATTAGCACCTAAGTTAGCATCACATAACGATAATATTTTTCTTAATAAAGCACTTTTTGAAAAAGTAGCAGCGGTTTATAACGATGCAGACAAACTAGCATTAACAGCCGAAGAAAAACGTTTACTTGATGTTTACTACAAGCGTTTTGTTCGCGCTGGTGCACAATTAAATGCCGAACAAAAACAGCAAATTCGTGATATCAATACTAAGCATTCAAGTTTAACGACGCAGTTTTCGCAAAACTTATTAGCACTGACAAAAACAAATGTTGTTATTGTTGATGACAAAGCTGAGCTTGAAGGCTTACCAGCGGGTCAAATTGAACAGCTTGCTAATGCAGCAACGGAAGCTGGTCATGACGGTAAGTACTTAATTAAGATCACCAATACAACTCGCCAGCCTATATTAGCAACCCTTAAAAACCGTCAGTTGCGTGAAAAAGTATGGCGTGCATCGGCTGAGCGTGCGCTATCAGGTGAAAATAATAACCGCGATATCGTGGCAGAGCTTGCTCACTTACGCGCTCAAAAAGCTAAATTATTAGGCTACGACAGCTGGGCTGATTTTGGTTTAGAGTCACAAATGGCGAAAAAACCTCAAGCAGTATTTGATATGTTTGCGAGCATGATCCCTGCATTAATGCAAAACGTTAATGCTGAAGCAGCGGCTATTCAAGCTAAGATCGATGAGTCTGGTGAAGAATTTAAGCTACAGCCATGGGATTGGTTATTCTACGCAGAGCAAGTTCGCAAAGATAAATACAACCTAGACGAAAATGCAGTAAAAGAGTATTTCGAATTTAATCGTGTTCTTGAAGACGGTGTGTTTTATACAATGAACCGTTTATATGGGATTACTTTTAAACCACGTAGCGACTTACCAGTTTACCACCCTGATGTGAAAGCATATGAATTATTTGACGAAAATGGTAAAAGCCTAGCTATTTTCTATTCCGATTACTTTGCTCGTGAAGGTAAACGTGGTGGCGCTTGGATGAGCTCATTTGTGAAGCAGTCTGGTCTAAAAAATCAAAAGCCTGTAGTTGTGAATGTAATGAACATTCAAAAAGGCGCGAATGGTGAACCTACACTTATCAGCTACGATGAAGCAACAACGATTTTCCACGAGCTAGGTCATGGCTTACACGGTATGTTCTCAAAAGTTAAATACCCAACACTTTCAGGTACCTCGGTATCACGTGACTTCGTTGAGTTTCCTTCTACCTTTGAAGAAGACTGGGCAATGTACCCTGAAGTTATCGCTAACTATGCGAAACATCATAAAACAGGTGAGCCAATTCCTGATGAGCTACTTGAAAAAGTCATTCAATCTCGTAGCTTTAACCAAGGTTTTGATACCTTAGAGTATGTTGCTGCTGCACTACTTGATATGGAATGGCACTCACTTTCTGCTGATGCGCCACTACAAGACATTGAAAAGTTTGAAGAGCAAGCTCTTACTAAGCATGGTGTTAACGTACCATTTGTACCACCACGTTATAAATCTGCGTTCTTCTCACACTCAATGGGCGGTGGTTACTCAGCTGGTTACTATGCTTATATGTGGAGTGAAATCCTAGCTGCAGACGCGTTTGCTTATGTTCAAGAGCAAGGTGGTTTAACTCGCGAAATGGGTGAAAAATACCGCAAAGAAATTTTAGAAGTAGGTAACTCGCGTGATCTGATGGAATCGTTTAAAGCATTCCGTGGTCAAGAGCCTGATACGTCTGCGTTGTTAAAACGCCGTGGCTTAAAAGCAACGGTTCAATAGTTTACCTTAAGCTTTAAGCCGAATTGTGGGGTTATCGAGTATTGATAACCCCACAACATTTAACCTCTTTACTCTTCACGTAGGTTGGGTCGAGCGAAGCGATACCCAACGTAAAGAACCTTCCAGCTATCAGTCTTCAGACGCGCGAAACAAGTTTCACGCCTACAAAAAGGGGCTAGGTTCTAGGACGCGATGTAAAATCTGCTACCTTGTATCTCGTATCTCTAAACTCGAAACTCGCTAACTTTACTCTCGCTAACTTAAAAACAAAAAAGCCCTTACAGCGAGCTGTAAGGGCTTTGTTATCACTATTTAAAAGTATTATTTACGTTTACGGCGACGGCCGATAAGCGCTAATGGTGCAAGTAGAAGCGTTAAGAAACCAAAGCTACCATTGCTAGATTTAGTTACTTTTTTCTCTTCTACTGGCTCAGCTTCGTTAGTTACAGCAACAGTGAACTGCTCTGAAACAGAATCTGTCCCATCGCTCACAGTTACTTCAAATACTAACTCGTCATCGCTTGAGATAGCACCTGGCTTGAAGCCTAAAGTAGCCGTATCAGCACCTGTAAGCGTTGCTGTAGTACCGCTCACTTGAGTCCATGTGTAGCTTAGTGTGTCGTTGTTACGGTCTGTTGCTGTAACAGACACAGTACCTGAAGCCGATTCAGTAACCGTTTCATCACCAGAAACACTAATAATAGGAAGTGCGTTATCACATGCTAACGTATCACCAGCAATTACGTTCGAGAAGATTGGTGACGTTACATTGCTTACAGTCACGTTATCAATCCACCAGCCGAACTCACGTACTGCGCTGTCTGATGAGATACGGAAGCGTAATTTTGCACGGTTACCGTTTAGTTCAGTACCAAAACGAATAGTTTCGTAGTTACCATAAACACCATTATCAATATTGTTACCTGTGAAGGTATCGCGATCTTGTAGTGCTTGTGCGTCATTTTCGATTAGTGGGCCGTCGTAACCAACATCAAATGAACCGCCCATTTCAGTAACATCAACCCAGTTACCACCATTCACGCTGATTTCTACAACACCACCATCCCACTCGTTTTCGATTAGGTAGAAGTGCCAGAATGAAACTTCAAATTCACCTGCAAAGCCAATATCGAACTCTCTTGACTCAATAGCAACATCTGACTGGAAGTCATTGTTGTTCAAGTACATTGTTTGCTCGCCAAGACCAAAACCAAAGCTGTTGAAGAAGTTAACATTACCGCCAGTTGCCATGCTTTGCGTGCCAACAGCTAAGTCATCACCTGTCATTACGTGCTCTTTCCAGTCGCGTAATGATGTACCTGCTACTTCCATATCATCAGCAGTTTGTGAACTAACAGGTGCCTTGTCTTCAAAGTCCATGTTTACAAGGTAAGATACTGTATCGCTTAGAGCTTCAACGATTTCATCATCAGCAGAAAGCTCAGGGAATGACACTTCGATTTCAAGCGTATCAGCAGTGCCAGCATCGTTTAATGTGAACTTAATTGGCGCACTTGTTTGCGAAGCATACGGTGTTGTATCGTCAAATGTGATTAAGCCATCATTTTCAAATGTAACATCGTGGCCACTCACAACAGTTAATTGTGCTTGTGTACCTGTTAGTACTTCACTACCTGTATTCATGATGCTAACAGTTAAAGTACCTGTTTCACCCTTATCAAGAATGTTGTCGTTTGAACAATAACCAAGCTCAACACCATTGTAGCTTGCATTCATTTCAACATCTTTTAGGGTAAAGCTTGCAAGTTGCATTTTGTCAGATTCAACAACACCTGTTAAATCTTCACTGAAACGATCTGGCGCTTGAGCACCTAAGCCCATACCACGCTTAGCAAATGCACCTAAGATTAGTTTGTAATCTTCAGGGTCAACTGCGTATGCAGCCGCTAAGATTGCATCACGTGCTTCTGTGTATAATGGTGCAACTGGTGTTAACTTGTAACCAGCAACTAGGTAGTTAGCCATACGGTTTTGAGCATCTTCAAAGCCGTGCTTGTTGATAAGCGCTACGTAGCTTTCCCAAAGCATGGTTGCCCAAATTTCACCTGCAGCATGTGGTGAAGCAACACTCGTTGGTGCAATACCTACATCATCACCAGCATCTTCAGTAATGTGACGGAAAGACAGTGGGTTAACGTCCATATTTGTTGAATATGGAACACGACGGATACCATAATAGAAGTCTTCTACGAAAGTACCGCTGCCGTATGCTTTTTGGAACTTGTCGTTACCCGGGATGTTAATATCATCAGCTTTAGCAATGAACATCAATGAGTGGAAATCACCCCAACCTTCGCCCATCGCGCGGCCTTGGAAGTTGATAAGACCCGATGAGTTACCCACTAAACGGTTACTGATATAGTGACCCCATTCGTGAGCAATAATACCGTTATCTAACGTACCGTCTTTTAACGTAGCTTTATTGAACATGTTAACAGTAACAGTTTCGCCAGCATCGATACCATCGTAAAGTGCATGACCGTCAGCAAAGTTAAGACCCATGTTAGGGATAAGCACTGCATCATCTTCACCGCCCATTGGCGCTGGCTCATCAGTATCTGGGTTGTTATTCACAACAATTGCACCAATTGCACCCGCTTCTTGAGCGTGTAGTACTTTTGCAGTGAAGTTACAAGAACCACGGTCTACTAGCGCAATTTTACCAGCTAGTTCTGCTGCGTTTGTTGCAGGTTCACAACCATCAGTTACGCTACCAGAATCAACGTTATTATCGTCCACTAGACGAACAACTTCGCCAGCGATATCAGCAAATTGCATTTGACCAAAGCTAGATACTTTTGACGAATCTAGAAGACCAATGGTCGCGTCAGATGTTACAACCACACCATAGTCAATGCCTACTTTTGCATCTTTACTATTGTATAAATACATTTGCATGCGAGGGCTTGCACCATCTGCAGGCGTAGACATGTTTGCGTTGTTTAAACCGCTATTATCTTGTGCTTGCGCTTCGATTGGGTCGCCTTCAACACCACCACGGCCGTAGTTCGATACTTGCGCAACATTTGATGTTTCGTCAAAACCATGGTCGTAGAAGAAATCGTGTAAGAAGTTGTTCATGTAGAACAAGTTTACGATTGCCGCTTTACGGTTATCGTAGCTGTTTGCTACTTGGTCAACTTGATAAGGGTAATCGAATGTAAAGTCTGATGTAGTTTCAGCAGTGAAGTCACCTTCAGTGTAACCTTGAGGTGCGATTACATCGGCATAAGCAAAGACGTTGTTACCTGAAGTGGTTGTAGCATCATCAGCAAGCCACGGATCCATCGTGCTTAGTTTTTTATAGTAAGACAAACTTACAAGTGGTGCATCTAGGATTTCAGTTTCATCGATTTGATCTGGACCATCAGCTGGGATCACGTCGCCATGAGGACCTTCCCACGGATAACCATCTTCGTCAGCCCATACACGGTAGTTAAAGTCTGCCGCGTGTGCTTTTAAGTCTTTCTTGAAATAAACTTTGCTGTTTTGTGCGCCAATAACGTAGCTGAAGTAATCGCTTTCTAGGCTGTTTTTATCAGCAACTTCTACTTCAACGTAGTATGCAGATTGCAACTCGCCCGCTACTTCAAAGAATACTTTCTTAGCACGTGGCTGGCCTAGTACAATTTTGTCACCAGTTTGGTTAGACACATTGTACTTAACATAGTCGCCTTGTTCAGTTGATTTAGTTAGCGATACGTCGATATCAGCAAGTTCTTTAATCGCACGTTTAATGCTTTGCTCCGCGCCAACAAATTCAGCAAGTGGTGCGAACGATTTGGTTGCACTAGCGCTTGTGTTTGCAAAGTAGCCAGAACCTGCAACTAGGTTATATTCTTTGTCCATGATCAGGTTGTATTCACGGTTGAATACTTCAATGTCATGTACTTTTTGCTTGTATTTAGCTGTGATTGAACCAAGCTTCTGCTCAGATAAATCAGTTAGTACGGCGCTCGATACACCTTTTTTCAGAGCGCTAACGCCCGTTAAAGCATTTAGATAAAAATCAGCAGCGTATGCATTGCGCTGCTCAGGAAGGATCATCGCCATGTCTGGCTTAGCTTGACCTACCGCATTCCAAAGGAACGTAGCTTTACCTAATTGCTCATCGAAAATTGATTTGTGCCCTGATACAGTACGACGCTCAGCTAATGCACGTTGCTGAGATACTTGAGGATTAAACTGTACTTGAGAACTAACACTTGATGCGTTGTAAAAGCGAGTTTGTTCACTTGCTTGTATTTGAGTTGATGCCAAGATAGCCGTTACCATAGTTGCAACAGCAGTTACTTTAAATTGAGACATTCCTTACGTTCCCTATTGTTATATTTTTATTTTCGGTTAACAATCATAACCAAAGCCAATGTACCTAATCTGGCAATCAAAAGACAGAATCAATTGTAAACAAAAGTAACGAACAAACAGGTCAACAATGAACAAAGCAATTAATATACAGTTAGTTACACTAGCGCTAATACTCTTATCAGGCTGTCAAAAAAGTGAAATATCCGAACAAGATAGCTCGCAACACTCAGCAAGCAGTTCACAAAAAGAACAAGTTTTAGATAAAGATGTTAAAAAAGTGGTCGAGATTAACAAACAAAAACCAATTAACGCTTTTAGCAATAATGGCGAAAAAATTACCTTTGCCGCGCCTACTTTAACCAAAGGCACTGAAGTATTTAATCACGCGATGAAAGAGCCTGGTATTGCTACCGGCGCTATCTATTTAACTCTCAAAGATAATAGCTTACCGGTAGAGCTTAGCAGCCAATATACGTTAAAAAAAATGACCAACAAAACATATCGATACCTTGCTGAAAAAGATACTGATTTATTAAAAGTGCAAGACGTTTTTAAACAAAATGCCAATGTCGATATTGTTGAAATTAAAGTTGATTATTCACCGATAAAAGAGGTGATGTAGGTTGGCTAGAGCCAGCGAAACCCAACATGAAGGAGCTCTCAGCCTTCAGATGCGCTGCTACAAGTTTCACGCCTACTTGTAGCAGCTTGTAGCAGCGGGTTTATCCCGCGTCATCATGCGCTAAGTTCTAGGTTCTAGCCCCTGGGTTCTAGGACGCGATGTAAAATCGCTGCCAGCTCGCCATCTCGTAACTCTAAACTCGCTAACTTAACTACTCCACCACAAAATCAAAATAGGTAGCGGGGTATGCTTGAGGTTGATAGGTAAAGTGCCACCACTCCATTGAATAAGGGGCGAAACCGGCATCAGTCATGAGGGTTTTTAGTTTATATCGATTGACTTTTTGTTCTGCGCTTATGCGCGGGTCGTCGGTGTTTGACAGGGTGTCGAACATATCAAAGGGTGAGCCCATATCGAGCTCTTTGCCTTTTTCATCGACTAAGGTTAGATCAATTGTTGAGCCACGGCTGTGGCCCGATTTAGCGGCGATATAATCACCTAGTAGCTTGTCTTTGCCTAGATTTGGATAAAACTCAGCTTTAGTGCGGGTATCCTCTAAATCGTTCACCCAACGCACAAAGTGATCGACTGCTCGTTGTGGTCGATAGCAATCAAATATCTTTAAGCTTAACCCTTCATTTTGAGCGGCATTTTGTACTTTTTTAAGGGCTGTAGCAGCACTATTATGTAATAAACATTTAGGTGCATTGTAGCCATCTATAGGTTTGCCAACAAAATTATGATGACCAAAATAACGAATATCCAACACTGCATTCGGTATCAATACGCCTACATCAATAAACTCGCTGCGCTTGTCGTCATCAGAGTTTGCGTAAACATTATTACCCCATGTCAGAGCAACGCTTGCAAACATAATTGGTTTTATTAATCGAGCGAGTAAAGTAAATGCCATATCGATTTGTCCGTAAATAACTTAATAACATTCACTATTGCATATAAAATAACTTATTCCAACACTGGAGTGTCAGAAATAGGGGTAAGCTCTTTATAGTAGCTGCCATCAACAACACAGCGATTGCGCCCGGTCTTTTTAGCTTTATATAAAGCTTGATCAGCCAATTTAAACACCTCTTCGAGGCTCAATTGTTCCAGAGGCCAGCCCGAAATACCTATTGATACATTAATGCAGCCCACTGGATCTATAAAGCTTTCTGAGACGCGCATACGCAAACGCTCAGCCAGTTGATACGCACGTTTTGCCTCAACTTTTGGCATGATCACAATGAACTCTTCACCTCCTGTACGTGCAACAACATCGCCATCGCGCGTGACATCCAGCAAGATTTTAGCAAGTGATTGCAATACTACATCGCCAATATCATGCCCATATTCGTCATTTACCCGTTTAAAATGATCGATATCGATTGCCAGTATCGCAAATGGACAACGCTGCTCTATAAAGTGACTTAACTGCATATCGAGACTACGGCGGTTATGTAAACAGGTTAATGGATCCGTTTGTGCTTCTTGACGTAACAAGCCAATTTTACTGTGTAATAAGCCAACACCTCTAAGCATGGCTTTTCTTAGCTCATTGCTTTCAAAGTACCATGAACGAATTTGTGTCAGCTCAAGCGAAGTAGATGGTCGATCGAGAGTATTGGCGGTTTCAGCTAATTGTCTCAAAGGTTGCGCAATTAAACGCGCAAGCACCCAAATAAATACAAAAGTGAGTAAACCAATAGGTGCCGTTTTTACAAATACTTGCCACATTAAGCTGTCGAGCGGTGCAAGGGTACTGTCTAGTGGACGCTGGGTTACTACTCCCCAAGGAGCTACTGTCATCGGTGCGTAGCCAGCAAGCATTGCAACGCCTTTGCTATTGGTAACAAGCTGAGTCCCTGAGTTCCCTTTTAGTACTTCTTCAATTACTTGGTTATCAAATACTTGCTCACCAATACGGTATTTATCGGGGTGGTAAAGTAAACGATGGTTTTCATCAACCACATATAAATAAGAGCCGTCTTGATAGAAATGAACTTGCAATAACTGATTTAAGATACTGGCGCGCTTTAAGTATAAAGTTCCGCCAACATAACCAATAAAATTGCTGTTTTTATCAAATAGAGGTTGCGAGATAAAAATGAGTAAATTACCCGCCATAGAAATGTAAGGCTCGCTTATCATAGGAATACGGTATGACAAAGCAGCCTTGGTGCCAAAACTATCTACTTTACGATTTTGAAGTTCAAGAGACTGCGGCGATACGCCAAGAATTTCGCCTTGTTTATTAACGATTATAATCGAGTTAAAACTATTAGTTTGTAATCTTAAGCGCTCTGCTTCAGCACTGATAAGCTTCTGATTATTAAAGTCTTCTTCAAGGATTTTGCCTACATAAGCAAGCTGTTGCTGAGCAGCTAACAAAAAGTTATCAGTAGCCGAAACCAACTTAGCAGCATAGGCTTTGTGATTACTCATTGTTTTATCTATTAGTTGTTGTTTTTGAACTTGGTAGCTCGAGTAATAACTATTTAAAAAGGTAATAAGCGTTGCAGAAAACGCTAATAATAAAATTAAACGACGTAGGTTTAAGCGTTTGCTAAGACTATTAAGCACGATACTTCTCACATATGGGCCCAAAATTCCATATCGGGTACATCTAATACCTTTATACTAGCAATTTGTTCTGTGTACCTCTATAAAACTTTTATCAGAATTTGATTTAGCGCAAACAAATAAGTGTAATTACTCTAATTGCAAGTTACTAATTTTTACAAAGGAAACATCCTTAATTTAAGTGAAAAAATCTGCAAATAGATGGTTCAACCAAGTAATGGCAATTCATTTCTTGTAATGTTTTTTCAATCAAATACTAAGCTAAGCGTTTAAAGCTTTACGGGTCAGTAATTGAACAAAAAGTAACTTGCTTTGAAGTAATAATTTATTACAATGTTAAGACAAAATAAAAATAAAGTTTTCTTATGCGCCAACATTGTTCCGATATTATAAAGTCACTCCCCACACACCGCCTTATGGCATTAGACGTAATGCGGGGGCTAACTATCACCGCTATGATCTTAGTAAATAATCCGGGGAGTTGGGGAGCGATGTATTGGCCATTAAAGCATGCACAATGGCATGGTTGGACACCGACTGATTTAATTTTTCCGTTTTTTATTTTTATTGTCGGCATGTCTATCACGCTATCAGTAAATAACTTGCGCGCTAAAGGAATGAGTGATCAGCAAATAGTAAAAGCAGGTGTTATTCGCACCCTTAAGCTTATTGCTCTTGGTTGGTTTTTAGCCCTGTTTTATTACAACTTTCGAGATCCCTCTTTCAGCTGGGTTGATGACAAACTATTGCAACTGCGAGTTTTAGGCGTTCTGCAACGTATTGGTTTGGTGTATTTAGTCGCTCTGTGTTGTTATCTCTATTTATCGCCTAAGAAAATAGCCATTACTTGCATCACTCTTTTATTATTTTATGGCGCCGCCATGTTTTATATCCCTTATACCTTGCCAACCGGCGAGGTAGTGAGTGGCTTATGGTTACATGGCAATAACTTAAGTGCCTTTATTGATAGTACGGTTTTAGGTAGTCACCATGTGTATTATGCGAATGCTAAGCCACTGCCATTTGATCCTGAGGGGCTTTTCTCAACACTGCCTGCCATTGCCAGTGCGCTAAGTGGCATCTTGGCTGCGGTTTACTTAACAAAACAACCTGATCTTAAAAAGCAAGCCCACGCATTTATCTTAGCAGGCATATTAGCTGTTTTTGCCGGCTATGCTATTTCGCCATTAACGCCTATCAACAAAGCATTATGGACACCAAGCTATGTGTTGCTCAGCTCTGGGCTTGCTATTATTACGTATGCCCTGTGCAGTGCCATTTTAGATATTTATAAAGTACGAAGCTGGGGCGCACCCTTTATTGTATTTGGCGCCAATGCGATACTCTTTTTTATGTTTGCAGGCGTATTTGCACGCCTATTAATAATGATTCCAATAGGCGATAGCAGCTTAAAAGGCAGTATTTACGGCTTAATACAAGTGTTTATAAGCAACGATTATTTAGCATCATTTGTATTTTCGCTGTTGTTTTTAGTGGTGTCTTATAGTGTGATGTATGGCTGCTACCGCAAAGGCATTTTTTGGAAAGTGTAGGTTTTTAAGAAATGGGCTAGTCAGACTAGCCCATTAAATTAGCCGTTAAGTCTATGGTATTGCATGGCTTTGTTTATCGAGTAGATACAAAATTGACTGATAACTAATGCCACTGTGCTCAGTTAAACCAATTTCACAGCTACGGCTGTTAGACACACCGCGACTACAATTTTTTGGCACATGTTGTTTAAGGGTTTTTAACGCGTTGCTATTTAGCTCTGGCAAGTTAAATCCTTTATCTCCGGCAAAACCACAACACTCAATATCAGCTGGAATAATCACTTCATTGCTACATGCCTTGGCAAGCGACACTAAGCTTTGCTCTTTACCTAATCGCTTTGAGCTACAAGTAACATGCAGCATCACAGGCTCATTCACTGGCGTTACTTGCAAATTAGGCAGTAAATGCTGGGCTGCAAAATCGGCACTTTCGTAAATTGTGAGTGATGCATTTTGCGCGGCATTAAAGGTGGTGAGCGCACAAGGGCTGGCATCAAAAACGATGGGATATTGGCCATTATTTGAAAGCGCCTCAAGCTCAGTAAGTAACTGCTCACTTTTGTTTAAAAACTCTTTATTCAAGCCTTTACTCGCAAATGGCATTCCACAACACAGTGAATCTACTTGTTTAGGTATTACAACCTCAAATCCCGCTTTTTGGGCTAATGAATGCATAACATCAATCAGTGGTCGTTTATCATCGGCAAGTTTATCTGCTGCAAAAACGCGAGTTGCACAGCTAGGCATATACACCAACTTTTTAACCTGTTGGGGTTGTTTAGAATTATTATTTATTGGTTGCTCCCCTCTTGGCCAAGCCGAGTAATACAACGGCGTACCAAGCAACTTATGAGCAGGTTTACTAAGACTTCTTAGGTTATTACTACCTATTGCTTTTTCGAGCACGTGCATCACGTTTAAGCCAAATCGAGCGCCAGATGCGACAACTGCAAAATGCTGACTGGCAAAGCGAGATAATGACCGTGTCACTTTGCTTGAAGAAGCTTGCTCTGCTCTGAGCGATTTTATAAATTCGCCCGTGTTTATTCCGACCGGGCATTTTAGCCCGCAAAGTCCCGTCGCCGCACACGAATCAATACCAAGGTATTTAAAGTCAGCCTCGATAACACTGAGCTTTTGGTTTAATTTCTGCTTACTCGCTAAATCATCGGTTGTTAGCAATTGATTGTGTAGCTCAGTGCGGTGTCGCCACAAGGTAATACGCTGCCTTGGTGTTAAGGTAAGACCTTTTGATGGGCAAACAACTTCGCAAAAGCCACATTCGATACAGGTATCGATAATATCATCACTTTTTGGCATGACTTTTAAATGCTGAGTGTGGGCATTTTTATCATGATTAATAATGACACCAGGATTAAGAATGTTGTGTTGATCAAATAGCTGTTTTAGCTTAACCATTACAGCGAAACCATCATCGCCCCACTCTGTTGCTACAAAAGGTGCCATGTTACGCCCTGTGCCATGCTCTGCTTTTAAAGATCCTTTTAGCTCAACCGCTACTAGGTTAGCCACATCGGCCATAAATTGCTCATAACGATTAACTTGATCTTGTGTATCGAACGCTTGGGTGAATACAAAATGCAAGTTACCCGCTAAAGCATGACCAAAAATGATGGCTTCATCATAGCCATATTTAATGAAGAGCTGATGAAGTGCGTTCACGCCTTGTGCTAATTTATCAAGCGTGAAGGCAACATCTTCAATAATTACGGTGGTGCCTGTTTCGCGCACAGCACCGACAGCAGGAAAGGTGCCTTTACGGATATTCCAAAGTGCCGCATTACGGGCACTATCAGCAGAAAAATCAATCGCAGCTAATTGGCTTTGACTAAACTGTGCAATAAGTTGCTGCGTGGTTTGTGTTAGTAACGCAAGGGCATCTGTATTCTCTGCTCTTAACTCAATTAAAAGTGCCGCTGACTGCTCGGGATAGCTGGCCACTTCTTTTGGCATTATGGCATGCTCAGACACCGACATCAGGGCACGTTTATCTAGTAGCTCAACCGCAGCAACATCAAGCTCACTCAGCCTTTGCACCAGCTCACACACCTTGCTGATATCATCAAAAATAAAGAAACCGGTATGTTTGTGTGCGTGCTCAATCACTGTGTGATAGGTAATATCAGCAATAAACGCCAGAGTTCCTTCAGAACCAATAATTAAATGCTTAATGATTTCAATTGGCTCTGAAAAATCCAGCAACGCATTTAAACCATAACCTGTGGTGTTTTTTAACCGGTATTTATGGGCGATACGCTCACTTAAGTCGCTATTTTCTTTAACACTGTCAACAAGGCTCATTAACTCATCAACCCATGCCCCATGACTTTGTAAAAACTTTTCACAACTTTGACTATCTGCGGTATCAAGCACAGTACCATCAGCAAAAATAAGGGTCATATCTTTGACTGTATGGTAGCTGTTTTGTGCCACCCCACAACACATTCCAGATGAATTATTTGCCGCCATGCCGGCTACTTTACAGCTGTTAATCGATGCGGGATCAGGGCCTATTTTCTTACCATAAGGTGCCAGTATTTGGTTTACTCGCGCTCCTATAATCGCAGGCTCTAGACGAATAGCTTCACCATCATCTAAAACTTCAAATTGACTCCAGCTATCACACAGTAACACTAATACTGAGTCAGTAATTGCTTGCCCAGACAAACTGGTTCCAGCTGCTCGAAAGGTAATAGCCACCTTATGTTGTTGTGCTGCACTTATCACATGCTTTGCTTGATTTTGGTTACTCACCAATACGATGAGCTCAGGCACCAAACGATAAAAACTGGCATCAGTGCCGTAGGCATATCGACGTGAGTAATCTTCTATTAATGCTGACTCTGGTAAAAAAGGTGTAATTTGCTGTTTAAATGCGTGCAATTGAGTAAAAGCCATCTCGCCCCCTGGCCTGCCATATCTGCGCTGATAATTATGGAATATATTATTACTTTAATTTGCCTTAAAAAGCGACCAATTAAATTGATAAATTATCAATTCACTAGCACCTTTGCAGTAATAAAGACTTGGTTATTTAAGCTTAATAGCCCTATTTGGTGATCTAACTTAGCTTTTTGCAGTTAGACAAAAAAACCGCTAGGGTAGCAAAAAAATACTGTATTTATATTTAAAAACCCATTAACATCAAGAATAATTTATTCTAAAAATCAAATAAGCGTTT
This sequence comes from Pseudoalteromonas sp. MEBiC 03607, assembly GCF_004792295.1. Lineage (NCBI taxonomy): Bacteria > Pseudomonadati > Pseudomonadota > Gammaproteobacteria > Alteromonadales > Pseudoalteromonadaceae > Pseudoalteromonas > Pseudoalteromonas sp. MEBiC 03607. Next base: position 458,466 of record NZ_SRRY01000002.1, on the reverse strand, counting down.
AGCTTTGGAGCTTGCTGTGTTAAATAAGTTTGCACTATCGTCACTGGTTATCGGATTAGGGTGTTTCATGCCATTACAATCATCATTTGCTGAATCTGCGTTAACTTTAAAACAACAGTTAGGGCAAAAGCTGATGCTCGACTTGCGCTATTACTGTGAGCAAGACACCGGCGAGCAAAAATGTCGAACGCCAGTCACCCGCTTACCTGCTGATTTAGCTAATATCATCAGCAAACACAACATTGGTGGTGTTATTTTATTTGCTGAAAATATCGATACCGTGCCCCAAGTAATCAAACTTAATAACGACTTACAACAAGCTGCTGCAAAGTCTGAACTTGGCTTACCGCTATTTATTTCAATAGACCAAGAAGGTGGCCGCGTAGCTCGTATACCACGTGATGTTGGCACTTCATTTACCGGTAATATGTCGATTGGCGCAACTTATAAAGAACACGGTACACACTTCGCAACAGAGTCTGCCCGTATAATAGCAGAAGAGCTGTTGGCACTTGGTGTAAATGTTAACTATGCGCCAACAGTTGATGTGAACATGAACCCAGATAACCCAGTTATTAACGTGCGCTCATACGGCGAAGATCCGCAGTTGGTTGCAAAACTAGGTGGCGCACAAGTGGCAGGGTTTGAAAATAATGGCGTTATTTCATCGTTAAAGCACTTTCCGGGTCATGGTGATACAAACGTCGATAGTCATACTGGCCTGCCAAAAGTAATGCATGACAAAGAGACTATTTGGCAGCAAGACTTACCGCCGTTTAAAGACATAATTAAAAATCAGCAACCGGGTATGATTATGACTGCGCATATCCAATACCCAGCCCTAGATGACAGCACCTTTGTTAGTAAAGAAGGGAAAACCATGATCAAGCCAGCGACCATGTCGCGTAAAATCATCACTGATTTACTACGTGATGAGCTTGGTTATCAAGGTGTTGTGATCACAGATGCACTAGACATGGCTGGTATCAGCCACTTCTTTGAGCCAATCGAAGCGGTTGTAAATACCTTCGCTGCAGGTGTTGATATTGCCCTTATGCCAATCGAAATCAGAAGTCCAAAAGATTTAGAGGTACTTGAAGCTCTTATAGACCGATTAGAGGAAGAAGTTCAGCACGGTACTTTAAACGCCGATGAGATCACAGCTTCTGCAACACGTATTTTAAAGCTTAAAGAAAAGTTTAAGCTCACAACAAAGCTTGATGATGAAGCAGCCATCAAAAAAGCACAGCTTTTACTGGGTGACCAAAGTCACAGAAAAGTAGAGGCTGAGTTAGCCCTTGCAGCTATCACCGAAGTAAAAAACGAGAACAACACACTGCCACTGAACATTAAATCAGGTACAAAAGTACATATCATCATGCCTGATACGCGCAAATGTTTTGCCCTACAACAAGCACTGCTTGATAACACTAATACACTACTAAGCTTTAGCTGCACTAGCTTACAAGGCTACGAGCCAATTTCGACCTTAAAAGAAATGAATGAGGCCGATGTGATCATTGCTGCAAATGCATCACCAAAACAAAGTGCTGTTGAAGTAGGCGGAATGGATGATTTAGCTGATAATCCTGAATTTGCTATCGCTAAGGCAGATCAATCAGCAGCACTAGAGTCATTACTAAAGCAAGCTAAGCTAGCGAACAAGAAAACTGTTTTTGTTAGCTTACGAGCTCCATACGATATTTCACAATTTGGCAAATTTGCCGATGCAGTTCTTGCCACTTATGCTTACAATATTGATATAGACACCGAAGAAAAGATTGCTGGCCCTGCGTTTACTGCACTTGCAAAAGTGCTGATGGGTAAGGCCTCTGCAAATGGACAACTACCAGTAACTGTTAATGGCTTAAACTGAGTGCTATTGTAGCAGCATCAGTTGAGTGTTAATTTCAAGGAGAGACACATGCAAAAAGATGCATCATTAACCACCCCTGCCGCTATTCGTAAAATAGTGAGAGGGGGCGACTACAGCGGAAATACATCTGGCTTTGCGCCAGGGTTCGTACAGGCAAATTTGGTCATTTTACCCAAGCAATACGCGTTTGATTTTTTGCAATTTAGTCAGGCAAATCCGAAAGCTTGCCCAATCATTGCAACAAGTCGATTACCAGGCGTAACCGATATGCCTACGGTTGGGGAAGATATTGATATTCGTAGTGACTTACCACGTTATCGCGTTTTCAAAAATGGTCAAATGATTAAAGAAGTTACTAACATTACCGAGTATTGGCGTGATGACTTAGTCACTTTTTTAATTGGTTGTTCTTTCTCGTTTGAAGAAGCACTTATTGCAGCAGGACTTGAAATTCGTAACATTACTGAACAAAGAAATGTTCCCATGTACCTTACAAATATCGCATGTCAAAAGGCGGGGATTTTTCATGCTAACATGGTAGTAAGCATGCGTCCGATGAAACCTGCCGATGCTATTCGGGCGATTCAAATTTGTAGTCGCTTTCCGGGGGTACATGGCGCTCCAGTACATTTTGGTGACCCTGCAGCAATTGGGATTAAGGATATTAATAAACCTGAATTTGGCGATCAGGTTAGCATTCGTGAAGGTGAGGTACCGGTATTTTGGGCCTGTGGTGTAACCCCACAAATAGCCATTGCCAATGCAGCACCTGACTTTTGTATAACCCACAGCCCAGGGCATATGCTGATCACCGATATTCCAAACAGCAAAATGGCAGCCTTTTAATATGACAATAAAACTCAATTGCGACCTTGGCGAAAGCTTTGGAATGTGGAAAATGGGCCTCGACGAGCAAGTAATGCCGCATATCGATATGGCTAATATTGCCTGCGGTTTTCATGCCGGAGATGCCGATGTAATGGCCGCAACCTTAGCTCTTGCCAAGCAGCATAATGTTACCATTGGTGCGCACCCAAGTTACCCTGATAAACAGGGATTTGGACGTCGCTCTATGGCAATGAGTGACAAAGAGCTGAGCAATTGTCTTTATTATCAAATTGCAGCCATTGATGGGATGGCTGCAGTACATGGTTTAACGCTTGAATATGTTAAACCTCATGGCGCGCTATATAACGATATGATGAGCGATGAGCGTATTTTAAATGTCGTTATGCGTGCTGTTGCTAGTTATCCTAAGCCATTAAAGTTAATGATTTTAGCAACTAATCTTTCTGCCAAACATCAAGCCATGGCAAACGAGGTTGAACTCGAGCTGATATTAGAGGCGTTTGCCGATCGGCAATACACTGATGAAGGAAAGCTCGTATCACGCTCTCTTGCAGGCAGTGTTCACGATAAATCAACATTAATCGCACAAGTAAAGCAGCTATTGGAGCATGGCACAGTGACAACGCGAAGCGGTCAGCAACTGGCTCTTCATGCCGACAGCCTCTGTGTACACGGCGATAATGAAGCGGGTATTGCGCTAATTCAAGAGATCAAAGCATTATGTCAGCAAGCCTAAGCGACGACTCGCTCAGCACACACATTGAAACCATGATGGTTGAGCAAAATCCACGTGGTATGCAGCACTTGTACGCCAAGCAAGAGACTGGCACCTATTTGCGTGCGGCAAAATCTCTTCATCACGCGCAAGGAACCGTGTTGATTGGAACTGGCTTTGCGGTCAATAATACCTTCGAAACCGACGGCCCGGTAGGTGCTATAGCACTTTACAAAGTACTCGAAAAGCTTGGTAAACAGCCGATATTGGTTACTGGCAACCCCCTTTACAGTGCTCTAAAAAACGATTTTAACTGTTTTGAGTTGCCGATTAACAGTATTGAAAATGCCCGCACTTTTAGCATTAAAGCCCTTGAGCAGCTAAAACCTGAGTGTGTTTTATCAATAGAACGCCCGGGGCTTAACGAGCATCAGCGTTATTATAATATGCGCGGTATTGATATTTCGGAGCATTGCGGCTGCTTTGATTTTTTTATAACAGAAGCACCTTGCCCCACCATAGCGATTGGTGATGGCGGTAACGAAATAGGCATGGGTAACCTTGCACAGCATATGCAAGCACTTAACATTACTCCTTGTATAACCCCTTGCGATGAGCTTTTACTTGCCGATGTATCTAACTGGGCGGCATACGGGCTAATTGCTTTTTTAAGTCGCTGGCATAACACAGATTTGTTGGCTGATATTGAACCACTCAACATTTTAAATTACCTAAGTGAGCGCGGTAGTGTCGATGGCGTCACCCATAAAAATGAGCTCACCGAAGACGGCTTGCACGCGATGCATGGCCAACAATTAATAACTCGGCTTCGCCAACTTGGCGGCTTTACGACAGAGAATGAGGTTTAACAATGGGCACGGTATACCTAAACGGTGAGTACCTTGGCGCTGATGAAGCAAAGATTTCACCAATGGATCGCGGTTTCTTATTTGGCGATGGTATCTATGAAGTGATCCCATCATACCACGGCAAAATGCTTGGTTTTGGTGCACATATTGAACGTATGAATAACGGTTTAAATGAGCTTGAAATTAAGCTCGATTACACTGCCGATACGTGGCGTAAAATCTGTAATGATTTATGCGAGAAAAACCAAGGTGATAACCTAGGGATTTATTTACACGTTAGTCGCGGCGCTGACACTAAACGTGCCCACGGCTACCCAACGAATATTACCCCAACCGTATTTGCGTTTGCTTTTGAAATTCCGGCAGAGCCAAAAAGCGACATAGATAGCGCAACAACTTACACCGTATCGCTTGAGCAAGACCGTCGCTGGCAACGTTGCCATATTAAATCAACGGCACTGCTTGGCAACGTGATCCATTACCAACATGGTGCAGCAGCGGGTAACAAAGAAACCATTCTATTTAATCGCTTAGAAGAAATTACCGAAGCAAGTTCAAGTAATGTGTTTATCGTAAAAGATGGCGTGATCAGTACTCCACCTCTTGATAACCAAATTTTACCGGGAATAACCCGCTGGTTAATAATCAACATTCTACACAGCCACAGTGACTTTAAAGTGCAAGAGCGCATTGTTAGTAAAGATGAGTTACTTGATGCCGACGAAGTATGGATCACCAGCGCCACTAAAGAAGTTGGCCCAGTCGTAAAAGTAAATGGTAAGTTAGTTGGCGATGGTAAACCTGGTGCAGTTTGGCAACAAGTACAAAGCCTGTTTTCTAAGCATAAGTTTGATTACTAATTTAATCGTAATTTAAAACAAACGCCTACATAAAGTAGGCGTTTTTGTTTTAGCTTTTATTTGGTTTATAAGGCCAAGCTTGCAATAGGCCGTCACTGGTTTCTGAATATAGCTGCTTACCATCGTAAGCCACACTTAGTACTGACGTACGTTGGCGCTGTTGTTTAGCTTCGTATTCAGCAATGAGTTCACCATCTGCAACGCGATATAAACGCATCTTCATTTTTGGTGAGCCCGTTAATAGCCATTTATCTTGATTAATAAATTGCGATGCAGTGAATTCAATAAAGTTAGAGTATGAAGACACTTCAGATAGCTCTTTTTTATTGGCTAAATCAAAAAATACACGATCATCAACCGAGTCAATTGCAAAGCCCAAGCTCGCTGTTTTATTTAACGTAACGTGATTCACTCTAGTCGCTAAACGCTCTTCAAAGCGAGTGCTGCCATCGTTCGTTGACCAAAGCTTAACGTACTTGTCGCTTGAGCCGGTAAACGCCCACTGACCATCAGCCGATAACGCCACGCTATTAATATCTAAACGATGAATATCAAAACGCTTAGTATCGCCTGTGCGGGTATTTATCACCTCAGCTTTGCCGCTACGATAAGCAATAACCAACGTATCGCCTACTGCTGAAATAGCGATGTCTCTAGCGATTTCTTGTCCGGTGAGCCAAGTACCAATACTACGCCCTGTGCGAGTATCGTATAAAGTCACCGATAACCGATTTGAAATGAAAAAACGAGATTTGTTAGCGCTAAAGCCCGCAAGCTCAACATGTTCAGCGCCCTGCCCTGTTATACAATCGTATAGACGCACTTTTAACTGATTATCCCAAACGCACACCTCAGATTGGCTTGCCACTAACGCGTGACTCGCATCCTCGGTTAGCGCCGTGGCACTTAGTAGCTCATTGCCATGGGCAAATTCACTGCTAGCAGGGGCAGTAAACACCTCACCTCCACCACAGCCCACAAGGCTCAGTGCAAATACACAAGCAAGAGGTTTAAAAAGTTTCGACGTCATGATCATTCTCAATTTTTATAATTATTTTATATTGGAGCAGTGTAATGAAAATAAGCGGAAGTTGGTAGGGGAACTAGCCATCAGCTTTCAGCCGTCAGCCATCAGGTTGAGAGTCGATAGATTTAAGTCGTTAGTGGTTAGATAGAACGAGTAACGAAATGCGAGGTAGGAGGTGCTTTAGCGCCGAACAACAGCTTTCTAATCACAGCTTAAGATTACCCTACGATTTTCTTGTAGGCGTGAAATTTATTTCGCGCGACTTTTTGCGAATTGTAGGTCGTGCTTTAGCGCGTTTTCTAAAAAAGCTCGCTTTGCTTACCATGAGATCTATTGTTTTAATTGGTACTTGAAACAGATTCACAATTAACAGTCGATTTTTTTGATGTTTTATCTAACTTCCGAGTCACTAAAAGCTCCTCGTTTTCAACGGTTAAACTTACATTTTTATACCAATCATCAAAACTGGCTTTAGTTGCACTAGCTGGTAATTCAAATCCAAACGCAGAATCAATTTGCTCGAAGCTTGTTGGAGTTTCTTTCTTCAAACACCAGTATAAGCCACTCAAGGCGCCAAAAAGATCGTCAGGTTCTTCTGCGTATACGGAATGCCAAACTAAGCAAGAGACAATGAGATACACTAATTTTTTCATAATTCTGCACATTTACTTTAAATGAATTGCTATCACTAGATGTGTATAAAACACCGAAGCTTGTCAATTTTGAGCATGCATACTTTACAAAGCTATAACAGTTCTACTCATAGCTACCTGAAAACCAGTCTAAATGAGCCATAATGTTCTAAGCTGGTGAAACTTACTCTTTATTATCTAAAACCTCGACTACATAAGCTAGGCCCTGTTTCCTAGAGCCTAGCCCCTATTAACTTTCAATCTGATAGCTGACGGCTGATAGCTGACAGCTAACTTCCCTCACCCATGCGTAAAACAAAACACATTAAGTTTGTTACCGTCTAGGTCTCTGAAGTACCCCGCATAAAAGCCGGGCATTTCGCGTGGGCCGGGGGCGCCTTCGTCTGTGCCACCTAATTCTATGGCTTTTTTATAAAAGGCGTCTACTTGGGCTGGGGTTTCGACTGCCAGAGCAATCATGGTGCCGTTACCTACAGTGGCTTTTTCATCGTTATAAGGTTTGGTAACCGCAAAACCGGGCTTATCTTGGCCTGTACTCCATGCGACAAAGCGGTCAGTTTCTAAAAAGCGCTCGGCGTTTAGAGTGGCGAACAATTCATCGTAATACTTTACTGCTTTAGCTAGGTTGTTTGTGCCTAACATGATGTAACCTATCATTGTGTGCTCCTTACGTTTAAAAGTGTCTGTACTCAACATAAAAGGGAAATGACCATCTGTCTATTGATTTCTCCATTCATCGCAATGGACTATATTTCTGATGGTTGTTACTTTATAACAGATTAAACACTGCTCACTAACAAGGAATTAAAATGAAGTTTAAAACGCCTTTAGCACTGCTTGCAGCAGCCAGCTTTTACAGCCATGCAGGAGCTAGCAATACTTTTCAACTTGAAAATGTTTTTGATCTTGAATACGCCAACCAAATAGAAATGACAAAAAATGGCGATACAATTTACTTTGTGCGTAATCGCATGGATATCAAAAGCGACCGTAAAGTCAGTAATATTTGGTCAGTAAACCCAGATGGTAAAACCATGCAGCCGCTAACGTCTGGCGTGCATATGGATTACTCACCGGTGCTGTCACCAGATGAAACGCGTTTAGCGTTTATTTCTACCCGTGATGGCAGTAGCCAAATCTATGTGAAATGGTTAAAAACCGGTAACGTAGCAAAAATTAGTAACCTAACGCAAAGCCCCGGCGGATTAACTTGGACGCCAGATGGCAAACAATTGGTGTTTAGCCAGTTTGTGCCTGCAAAATCAGCAAGCCCTGTGTCTTTACCAGGTAAGCCTGAAGGCGCTAAGTGGGCAGAGCCAGCTAAATATATTGACGATACCTATTATCGTGCTGATGGCGGTGGCTACTCAGAAAAAGGTTACCGTCACTTTTTTATCATCAGTGCAACGGGCGGCAATGCTCGCCAATTGAGCTCTGGTGATTTTGATCACGGCGGAGCTATTAGCTTTAACGAAAAAGGTGATGCATTTTATTTTTCTGCTAATCGCCATACAGATAATGAACTGAAACCAACAAATTCAGAAGTTTATAAACTAAGTTTAAGTGATTTATCGATCACACAAATCACTGACCGTGTTGGACCTGATTCACGCCCAAAAGTGTCACCTAATGGTCGTTACCTTGCTTATACAGGCTATGATGACAAAAAAACTAACTATGAAAACAACGACATTTATTTACTAGATTTGAAATCAGGAAAAACCTCGGTACTCACAGCAGATTTAGATCGTAGTGTCGAAGATATAAAATGGGATGATAGCGGCAGTGGTCTTTATTTTAGCTACGATAGCGAAGGTAAAACACATCTAGCTTACCAACCGCGTAGTGGTAAACATAAAGTAATTACCGACAAAATTGGTAGTGTCGCCTTTGGTCGCCCGTATTCAGGTGGTGACTTTGATGTCAGTGAAGATGGTGAAGTTGCATTCACACTCGCTGATACCCAGCGCCCAGCTGATGTAGCATTAATTAAGCGTGGTAAAACGGCTCGTTTAACGCAATTAAACGAGGATGCACTTGGCGACAAAGAGCTTGCCAAAGTTGAAGAGATTTGGGTTAAATCAAGCCACGACGGTTTGGCTATTCAAGGTTGGATTGCTTACCCACCGGGTTTTGATAAAAACAAAAAGTACCCACTTGTTTTAGAGATCCACGGCGGTCCTGTTGCAAACTACGGTCCTCACTTTAGCCCTGAAGTACAATTATACGCAGCCAAAGGTAATGTTGTACTTTATATGAACCCGCGCGGCAGTGACTCATACGGTAAAGAGTTTGCGCAAACAATTCATCATAACTACCCAAGTAATGACTTTGATGACTTAATGACAGGTGTTGATGCTGTCATCAATAAAGGCTTTATTGATGAAAGCAAACTATTCGTTACCGGCGGTTCAGGTGGCGGGGTATTAACAGCTTGGATTGTGGGTCATACAGACCGCTTTGCAGCAGCTGTTGTTGCTAAACCTGTTATCAATTGGATCAGCTTTGTACTAACTGCTGACTTCTACCCTTTCTTTGCTGATTATTGGTTCCCTGGTAAGCCATGGGACAATATTGAGCATTACATGAAGCGCTCACCTATTAGCTATGTGGGCAATGTAAAAACACCAACTATGCTATTAACCGGTGAATCAGACTATCGCACGCCGATTTCTGAAACCGAGCAGTTTTACCAAGCGTTAAAGCTACAAGGTGTTGATACCGCCATGGTGCGCATTCCTAATGCATCACATGGTATTACCGCTCGCCCATCAAACCTGATGAGTAAAGTCGCGTATATTCAATGGTGGTTTGATAAACATAGTAAGTAGTTGCAAGTTAGCAAAGCATTGAAGGCGCGATTCTATATCGCGCCATTTCCGAAACATCATCTAATAAAACTATAACGCGGGGCAACCCCGCTGCTACTTGCTAACTTTACTCTTGCTAACTTTCTCCTTTCCAGCTTCCCCTTGTAAACCCCCTTTACAGTCAAAATGTGAGTAACTCCTTACATACCTTTTTTAAATATCGGACATTAATCCAAAAGCAGTTGGTAAAAAATCGGTTTATAGACAAAATCAGTAACTTGAGTTAGTAAAAAATCGGTTTGTGCCGCTAGAAACCTAGCTTCAGTTAGTAAAATTTTGGTTTGTAAGGGTGCTGAGTTGGTAAAAAATCGGTTTATCAATGACGTGAGTTGATAAAAATTCGGTTTATAAATCGATAGAGTTTACAAAACAGCAGTATATTGCCGTTTATATGAGCCAATTTTAGCGATTCTAGAGTCAGTAATCAGGCAACAACCCCTAAATTAAGGCTTATAAGGCGGAGCTAGTTAAATCCTGATCTAAAATTTTTAGGCTGGTAAATGCGTGATCTGTATTTTTATAAAGCTAGTAAATGGCTGATCCAAGACTTAGTTAAAGAGTGATCCGAGATGCGAGGTTCGAGGTTCGAGATGCGAGGTGCAAGGTGAGAGATGCGAGTCTGATGGCTGACGGCTGAAAGCTGATAGCTAAAATGTGAAAAAGGGCCCGAAGGCCCCTAACAACATTATTGAATAGCTATAAAGGAAATTACAACTTGGTTAGAACTGGTTCATAGTATTTGCTTCACCACCGGCTTTAAGCGCATTTTCACCAGAGAAGTACTCTTTATGAGTATCACCAATGTTAGAACCTGCTAGGTCTTGGTGTTTCACTGATGCTTGCTCACGGCGAATTTCTTGACGTTGTACGTCGCGAACATACGCTAGCATGCCTAGGTTGCCGAAATAGCCTTCTGATAGAATATCAGTGCTTAGCGCCGCTGTATGGTAAGTTGGTAGCGTGATTAAGTGGTGGAAAATACCCGCTTCACGTGCACCATCTTTTTGGAAGTTTTGCACAAGTACGTCTGCTGCCGCTGCAAGCTCTGTGTCATCCATTTCTGGTGCCATTAATGCCTTATTGTCATCGATGCTTGGGTAAGCTGATAAGTCTTTACCTTGCTCTTGCCACTCAGCATATACTTGCTCACGGAATTTAAGTGTCCAGTTGAACGACGGAGAGTTGTTGTATACCAGCTTAGCATTAGGTACTTGCTCTTTAACGCGGTTAACAAGCTCAGCGATTTGTTTAACGTTTGGTTTTTCTGTTTCAATCCACAGTAAGTCAGCGCCTGATTGTAAGCTAGTTACACAGTCTAGAACTACGCGGTCTTTCTCTGTGCCTTCACGGAACTGGTATAAACCATTATCTAAACGTGTTGGTTTGCAAAGCTGGCCATTAAGCTTCATTGCTGTGTCGCCCTCGTTTAAGTCATCAACACTGTTTACTGGTGTTGTTTCAAGGAACGACGTGTATTGGCTAGCAAGGTCGCCAGGTGTTTTAGATACAGGCACTTTTTGAGTAAGGCTTGCACCTAATGAGTCTGTACGAGCAACGATAATGCCGTTATCAATACCCAGCTCTAAGAATGCGTAACGAACTGCGTTAATTTTTGCTAAGAAATCTTCATGCGGTACAGTTACTTTACCTGCTTGGTGACCACATTGTTTTGCGTCAGATACTTGGTTCTCGATTTGGATAGCACATGCACCCGCTTCAATCATCTTTTTAGCCAGTAGGTAAGTTGCCTCTTCGTTACCGAAACCCGCATCGATATCAGCAATAATTGGCACAACATGGCTTTCGAAGTTATCAATTTTATCTAGCACAGCTTGAACGTCACCGCCGTTTGCTTTCGCTTCGTCTAGGTCTTTGTAAAGGTGGTCAAGCTCACGTGCATCAGCTTGCTTTAAGAAAGTGTAGATTTCTTCGATTAGCGCTGGAACAGATGTTTTTTCATGCATACTTTGGTCAGGTAATGGACCAAACTCAGAGCGAAGTGCCGCAACCATCCAGCCACTTAGGTATACATAGCTACGTTTGGTTGTTTTGTTATGACGTTTAATTGCCATCATCATTTGCTGTGCAGTGAAACCATGCCAACAACCTAATGATTGTGTGTATTGGCTGTGGTCAGCATCGTAAGCTGCCATGTCTGCACGCATAATGTCTGCAGTGTATTGAGCAATGTCTAGACCCGTACGAAAACGGTTTTGTAAGCGCATACGGCTTGCGTATTCAGGGTTGATTGACTGCCACGTTTTGCCTTGTGTTTGACATAAAGTAGCTAGGTTATCGGTTTCGCGTTGATATGTTGTCATAATAAAAGTCCTTCGAACGGGTTATCTATTTTTTGTTAGTGAGAGTGGCTACTGGCGTTTGCTTCGTAGCGCTTAATTCAACATTAGGCGGATTTTTTGGATTTAGTAAATTTATAGTTGTTATTGCCACTATATTTTTAGTGAATGGTAAATAGCCTGCTTATTAGCCTTTTTTACGATATGGTTGAACCATGAATGATCAAATTACGCTCGTTTAAAGGACATTATTATGACCACTCTCTCACTTAACGGTTTAAGCGTTGATCAACAACTTGCACAGTTTGTTGAACAGCAACTTCTACCAGGAACTGGCATTAGCACAGATACTTTTTGGCAAGGTTTTGCTGATATCGTCAATGAATTAACGCCAATCAATCGCGCCCTTTTAGAAAAACGCGAACAACTACAAGCCAAGATTGATGACTATCACAAGCAGCAACCGGTATGGGATGCAGCTAACTATCAAGCATTTCTTGAAGATATTGGCTATCTCGTTCCTGAGCCAGCTAGTTTCAGCATCGAAACCGAGCAGGTTGAGCCTGAAATCGCCAGCACCGCGGGGCCGCAGCTTGTTGTGCCAGTGAGCAATGCACGCTTTGCCTTAAATGCAGCCAATGCTCGCTGGGGCTCACTGTATGATGCGCTATACGGCACTGATGTTTTAAGTGAAGATGACGGCGCCGAAAAAGGCTCTACATACAACCCAGTACGCGGTTTTAAAGTAATGGCTTATGCCCGCCAATTCCTCGATAAAGCATTACCTTTAGCAAATGGCTCACACATCGAAAGTACCAGCTATGCAGTGGTAAATAATGAGCTTTTAATCACATTACGTGACAGCAGTCAGGTTCGCCTAGCTAACCCTGAACAACTTATTGGCTACCAAGGTGAAGCACAAAATCCTAGCGCTATCTTATTGAAAAATAATGGCTTACATATAGAACTGCAAATCGACCACCATCACCCAATAGGCCAAGCAGATAAAGCAGGCCTAAAAGATGTACTACTTGAAGCAGCCCTCACAACGATTATGGACTGTGAAGATTCCGTTGCTGCCGTTGATGCCGAAGACAAAGTAAACGTCTATCAAAACTGGCTTGGTTTAATGCAAGGAAACCTAGTAGAAGCATTTAACAAAGATGGCAAAACCATTGAGCGCCGTTTAGCACAAGACCGCCAATATCAAGGTGTAAATGGCGAAACAATCACGCTTAAAGGCCGTAGCATGATGTTTGTGCGTAACGTTGGCCATTTAATGACAAATCCAGCTATCCAAGATAGTGAAGGCAATGACGTGTTTGAAGGCATTATGGATGCCATTATCACCAGCACCGCAGCGCTTCATGATTTAAAAGGCACAAGCCCCCTTAAAAATTCAACGGCTAATAGCATTAACATTGTTAAACCAAAAATGCATGGCCCGGAAGAAGTGGCATTCACTAATACCCTATTTACCCGCGTTGAGCAGCTGCTAGGCTTGCCTGCAAACACCATTAAAATGGGTATTATGGATGAAGAACGCCGCACTTCAGCTAACTTAAAAGCCTGTATTTTCGAGGCTAAAAACCGTGTTGTATTCATCAATACCGGTTTCTTAGACCGTACTGGTGACGAAATTCATACTTCAATGCAAGCAGGTGTGGTATTGCCAAAAGGCGCAATTAAACTTGAGCCTTGGATCAGCGCATACGAAGATCGCAACGTTGATATTGGCTTAGCTACAGGTCTCAGTGGTAAAGCACAAATTGGTAAAGGTATGTGGCCAATGCCAGATAAAATGGCGTTAATGATGGAACAAAAAAGTGGTCACCCGAAAAGTGGTGCAAATACCGCGTGGGTGCCCTCTCCTACTGCTGCAACGCTGCATGCAATGCATTATCACGATATTGATGTATTTGCTTGTCAAAAAGCGCTTATGGACCGTAAAGAAGCAAGCCTTACCAGCTTACTCACTCCACCGCTTATGAAAGATGCCAGCAGCTTAAGCAAAGAAGATATTCAAGCCGAACTTGATAACAATGCACAGGGTATTTTAGGTTATGTTGTGCGTTGGATTGACCAAGGTATTGGCTGCTCAAAAGTACCAGACATCAACCATGTTGGCTTAATGGAAGACCGTGCCACACTGCGTATTTCAAGCCAACACATGGCCAACTGGCTGTATCATGGTGTTTGTTCTGAAGAGCAAATTAGAAAAACCATGGCACGCATGGCGAAAGTCGTTGATGGCCAAAATGAAGGTGATCCTGCTTACAAAAATATGGCTGATTCAGCCGAAACCTTAGCGCAAAGCGTTGCTTATCAAGCAGCGTTAGCCCTTGTTTTAGAGGGAGTTAAACAACCTAGTGGATATACTGAACCATTATTGCATGCGTTCCGTATAAAATATAAGTCGTTAAATTAGCCACTACACAACTCTCCTTCGAGTTTCATGTGTCGTTCATAGCAGCCTAAGGGCTGCTTTTTTTTGACTAATATCAATTGAACTCATAACGACAGTGAATACTCATCATTCATGGCATAATAAAAATCTATTAAAAAAGGGGCATTTGTTACCAAATGCCCCTTTTTACGTACTAATACGTACTAATTTTTTAAAATTAGTTTTTGACAATCGCATTGTGATAAACGTTTTGCACGTCATCACAGTCATCTAGCATAGAAATAAACTTTTCAAAGTTTGCGATATCATCTGGATCTGTGATGTCTGTATGAACTTGTGGAACAAACGTGATTTCGTCTACTTCAAAGTTAATACCTTCAAATGCTTCTTCAAGTGCTGTTTTTGCTTTGTAGTACTCTGTGTGAGGAGCGAATACTGACACTTTGCCGTCTTCTACTTCTACATCTGTTACGTCTACATCAGCCATCATTAGCGCTTCTAGTACCACTTCGTCGTCATCACCGGCAAAGCCTAAAACAGCTAAGTGGTCGAACATATGCGCTACACAACCCGGTGTACCAATTTTTGAATCTGTTTTTGTAAACGGTAAACGTACATCTTTGATAGTACGGTTAGGGTTATCAGTTAAACAGTCAACAATAACCATACAGTTACCAGGGCCGTAGCCTTCATAACGTGCTGGAGAATAGTCTTCCCCTGCCCCACCGGCCGCTTTTTTAATCGCATTGTCGATTACGTGTGCTGGAACTTGGTCTCGTTTCGCACGCTCAATAATACGCTTTAGCGCTTGGTTAACTTCTGGATCAGGTTCGCCATTTTTAGCAACAACGTAGATTTCTTTACCGTACTTAGAATTTACTTTAGTTTTTGCATTGGCTGTTTTAGCCATGGCGTTTTTGCGGACTTCAAATGCTCTGCCCATCTTATGCCTCTATGAATACATTTGATAATTGCCGATATTTTAGCAACTCATGAACGCTTGGGCTAGTACTAGGGCATTTTGAAAAATAAAAAACTAACAATAAATCTCAGGAAAAATAAAAAATAAGGCTATTTAACATAACATCTTATTTTCTTGAAATGAGCCAACCAATTTAGGTAAGTCTGAAAAATGATGCAGTACGTAGTCAGCCTGATTTGCGTATTCAGGAATTTCATCCGGAGCGTACAAACAAGCGCGCATATTTGCATTATGGGCAGCTTGAATATCAAATAAGTAATCACCAACATAAAGTAGCTCAGACTGATCAAGCTCCCATAATGTCGCAATAGCATTCAAGGCGCTTGGATCGGGCTTAGCAGGCGCATCAGAGCGAGTTAACACTGTTTCTATAGGTAAAGGGTTATTCTTTAATTTAATGGCAGCAGCACGGTCATAGTTTCGAGTAACAATTGCCATTGGGATATTGTTTTCTTTTAACCGTGTGATGGCATCTGCAACACCAGGAAGTAAATGTGAGTGCTGGGCATCTAACAATTCATGCTGATGTACTATGTTCATCGCTTCTTCACGCATATAAGGTGAAGGTAAAGAAGCGATATAAGCGAGTAAGTCTTTTTCGACAGGACAACCAACCTGCGCTTTGATTAATGAAAAATCAAGTTCAGAAGAAACCAAGGTACCATCTAAGTCGAAGATTACACCGCGTATATTGTTGTCATGGATAGTCATATAAATCCCTGTATATGAGAATTGGGAAAGTTTTGGTGCCCATTAATAAGATAGTTTACGAAATCAGTTAATTAAAGGATCAAAGGATTAAAAAAGTAACTTTTTTAATCCTTTAGTATAAGAAAATTATGGTTCAACAGGCTCAAACCTTGCCTCAAGCCAAGTGTCATCTTGACTAAACGTAAGAGTTTTAACTTTACCTTTGCCTTCAATGTTTACCATATTAACTTGTGCTGGCCACAGGTCACGTAATGCTCCGTTGCTCATTCGAATACCATGAATTCCCTCAGGGATCGTGACTTCTTGATAAACCCAAAAGAATTTACCATCAACTTGCGCACCCACATCTTTAAGCTCAAGCGGCTTACCATCTAAAGTTTGTAGGGCAATATGTGACTCAACATAATCAGCAAAACGCTTTTGGTCGTCTTTATTACTTAAAATATCAGCATGACCGTCAAATAAGTGCTCTACCGCATGCTCAGTATCGTGTAAATAAAAGCGATGCATTAGCTCAATATTATTAGTGCGTTTATTAAAAAGTACCGTTGTTACAGACGCTTTCAACTGGTGCGCCATAGTTGGCGCACTCAGTAATAAAGCAAAAATAATGGCGATTAAGCGCATTATTGTTGCTCCTCAGCATCTTTTTCGTCGTCTTTTTTCAGCTCAGTTTTAATATCTTGCATGATATCGCGGCTAACTTTCGCTTTACTCTTCTCACGTTTGTACACTTCAATACGTGATGGAATAATACGACGCGGATAGTTATTGTTTTCTACATCAACATCCGCAGTTTCCCAACGCGGGTCAACCGTAACAGACACCAAGTTTTTACCTTTTTCAGTGACAATGAGCTTTTGAACATGCTTGTGATTACGACGCCAGATTTCAGCAGGAATGTACTGCTCTTCTTTCGTACCATCTTCATAAGTAAGCTCTAATAAGATAGGCATTACTAAACCACCTAAGTTTGAGAACTCAAGTACGTAGTAGTTTTTATCTTCTTTGATTGCACGCTCAAACGTTTTACGTTCCCAAGGTTCTAAGCCTTTTAGGAATTTGTTATACGCGTTACGCTCTTTATTAGTTACCGTGAAGCGGTCATTTTCGTCATAGAAGTCAGTTACATCTGGGTTTTCTTCAACCCACAGTTTTTTACCTTCTTCTTTATTACGTTTTACGAATAACGGCATTGGCTTATCAGCTTCGATATCGCGTAAACGATTAAAGTCGATATCAGGGTTTTTCGTATCTAGACGTAGTTGGTAAACTTTATCTAGCGAGATATCAACGTGATCTGTGGTGTAGAACCAGCCACGCCAGAACCAATCTAAATCAACACCAGACGCTTCTTCCATAGTACGGAAAAAATCAGCCGGAGTAGGGCGTTTGTACTTCCAACGCTGTGCATATTCTTTAAATGCAAAGTCGAATAACTCACGGCCAAGGATCACTTCACGTAAAATGTTAAGTGCCGCCGCAGGCTTAGTGTAAGCATTTGGGCCTAAACGCAATACGCTGTCTGACTGAGTCATCACTGGTACTTGGTTTTCTGACTTCATATACTCAACGATATCGCGAGGCTCAACTCCCCACGGAATTGTGTGGTCCCATTCACGACCTGCAACTCCATCTAAGAAACTATTTAAACCTTCATCCATCCACGTCCACTGACGTTCATCAGAGTTAACGACCATAGGGAAGTAAATATGACCAACTTCGTGGATTACAACGCCAATTAAGAAGCGCTTTTCAGCTTGTGAGTATGTACGAGTACCATCGTCTTGTAGGTCAGTGCGCGGACCATTAAAGGTGATCATTGGGTACTCCATACCACCTACAGGGCCATTTACAGACTGAGCAACAGGGTAAGGGTAATCAAATGAGAAGCGCGAATACACTTCCATTGTATGAACGACAGCTTCAGTTGAATACTTCTTCCAAAGGTCGCCACCTTCTTTCGGGTAGAAAGACATCGCCATCACTAACGGCTGATCGTTACCACCTTGATGATAGCCTTTAGCATCCCACATAAATTTACGTGAAGAAGCCCATGCAAAGTCACGAACATTTTCAGCTTTGAAATGCCATGTTTTCGTTTTATCAGTGCCTTCTTTTTCGTTTTCTAGCGCTTCTTCTTCAGTCACGATGAAAACAGGTCGTTTAGCGTTTTCAGCTTCTTCTAAACGTTTACGCTGCGTGCTAGTCAGTACATTACGAGCATTATCAAGTTTACCGGTTGCCGATACAATGTGATCAGCTGGCACGGTGATCTCTACATCGTAGTTACCAAATTCAAGCGTAAATTCACCACTTCCTAAGAATGCTTTGTTTGTCCATGCTTCGTAGTCTGTGTATGCAGCAAGACGCGGGAACCACTGTGCTAGCAAAAAGATATCATTACCATCTTCTTCAAAGTGCTCATAACCTGAACGAGCACCCACGGCATCTTCTTCAACAATGTTAAAGGCGAAGTCCATGCTGAACTCAACGTCTTTACCCGGTTTAAGTGGCTCATTTAGATCAATACGCATTAAGGTATCAACCACAGTTACTTTAAGCTCTTTTCCGTCTTCGTCTTTAACATTGGCGATTTGATAGCCCAGCTCATTGTCAGCCATAAACTGCTGACGACGTAACTGACCTAAGCTCAGTTTTGTCGCTTTTGGCTGAGGGTCACCTTGCAGCGTTTTACCATTGAAGGTTGATGTCATTTCTGCAATTGAGTCAGATTTAAAGATATTTTGGTCTAACTGTAACCAAAGATACTTTAATGTATGAGGTGAATTATTTTTGTACTCAATTTTCTGACTTGCCGTTAAACGACGTTTTTTCTCATCAAGCTTTACGTCGATGTCGTAGTTAACTTGTTGCTGCCAGTAATTTTCTGCAGGTGCTCCAGCGGCACTACGATAAACATTGGGAGTTGGGAGTGCTTCATCCAGTTGACGAAACTTGTCAACAAATGAACCTTTTGTTTGCTCAACTGATGATGCCATAACCGTAGACGATACAGCTAAAGGCAATACCAAAGCACTCAGCGTTAGAACTGCTTTTTTCATTGTTAATCCTGTAAATTTTGCGTGAGCGTACCTTCTCAAACTGCTAACAAAGTTGCAATAAAATAACGATAAAGTGCGGTATTTTTCAGGTAGTATTCATACTTTTAAAACTATTTGTTTTTGTCCTGCCAAATAGCCTTTTAAGTACAAGTGTAAAGGGGGTTTACATTACACTTGCTCAATTTTAGTTCAGCACAAATTCATGCCAAAGTATTAATGTTAAATATAAAGGTTTTTGTTTAACTAGTTTAACTATCTAAAGAAAGATTAAATGGTCTGTTAAATGCATAAAATAGTGTGACTGAAGTGTAATAAAGATACCGTCAAATTTTGCACATAAGCTTAAAAATGAAGGGTGATTAGATGAAGTTTTATATTGTAAAGAAAGACTCTCGTTTAGCAGCCATTCCAGCTCAAGAAGCAATTCTTAACGAGTACGAAAATCGTGGTTTTGAATTTGTAGAAGTGATTGCCGCCTGTGATGAGTCAGATGCATTATCGCGCACAAACCCGGTGATAAAAAGGCCAAAAAAATGGCTGATTTACCCAACTGCCTTCATAATTTTATCCTTTGTAATATTTATTTTCGCAATAAATTAAATTTTATGGCATTTTCTATTGAAATTTACTGCCATTTATATTTAAAATCGCCCACTTTTTTGATTTTGGGGTCTGCGTAGTTCGTAATTGCGCCTCAAAATGTTTTGGTAATCAGCATAGAATTCGGTGAGCGTATGGATTTTTATATCCTAAAAAAACAACAAGAACTAATTGCAATTCCAGCGGACGAACAAAATTGTAAACAGTACCTAGATTCAGGGTATTTTTATATTGATAAAGTAGCAGCTTGTAATGAAAGTAATGCACTTAAAATATTACAAGCAAAACAAACTAAAGCGCTTAAAGTACCATTAATTATGGCTCTACTGGCGTTACCTATGGTTGTATTTGCCTGGTATAGCTTAAGTTAGCAAGCCAGGCTGGGCATCTTGGCTCAGCTTAGGTATATTGACGCTCTTAATAAATAATAAGAGCGTTAAATGAAAGTCCTTCATACATCTGATTGGCATTTAGGCCAACAATTCTACGAGCACTCCCGATTCGATGAACATCAAGCGTTTTTAGCTTGGTTAACCGATACGCTTGTGTCAGAACAGATCGACTTACTGCTAGTTGCGGGTGACATTTATCATACGGCAACACCACCTGCCAGCGCAGAAAACCAACTCTACCAATTTATTAAAACCACCAAGCAGCATTGCCCTGACTTACACATAGTCATTATTGCTGGTAACCACGACTCAGCAAATCGAATAATGGCTGCAAAACCTTTATTAGCTCAGTTTGATACCCATGTTGTTGGCCGCTTTGATAGTAACGCCCCTCATGAAGTAGTACTGCCAATCAGCACCAAAAGCGGCGATGCGAATGTTGTTGCCATGCCATTTTTACGCAGTAGTGATTTAAGCAGCTATAACCGCCAACAAGAGCAACCGTTAAGTTACAACCAAGCCGTTGCTCTTGCCTACAAAGATGCATTACAAGCCGCAAGTAAATTACCAAATGCGCCATTAATTGCGATGGGGCACTTACATGCAAAAGGTGGAGACATCTCATCAGATTCTGAACGCAATTTAGTTATAGGTGGCGAAGATGCAATATCGGCTAGCATATTTACAGATCAACCTGATTATGTTGCGCTAGGGCATCTACATAAAGCACAAACCGTCGCCAAGAAAGACACCATTCGCTACAGTGGCACGCCAATGCCGATGTCATTTTCTGAAAGACGCTATCAGCATCAAGTTGTGATAGTTGAGCTTAGTGACTCAGGTACTACTGTAAACCCCCTTTACATTCCTAGCTTTTGTAAAGTCATGTTGCTGCCAGAAAAAGACTGTGTGCCACTAAACGAACTCTGTGAGCTTATAAAACAACTCGATTTAACAGATGAAGATTTAGCGCCATACCTGCGGGTTAAATTGAGCGCCCATGACACTGACACCACTTTCAGAGAACAAATAGAACAAGCCCTTGAAGGTAAGCAAGTTAAGTTCTGTGGCATTGAAAGGGTTCGTCAACAGAGTAGCCAGCAAGACGATGAACAAACCCTATTTGAAGATGTCTCACAAATTGAAGCGCTGAACCCACACTCACTTTTAGAGCAGGCATTCGCAAATAATAAAGATATGGCAGGGCAGGCTGTGCCAAAAGAGCTAGAAAGCTTATTAAGCCAAGTAATCGATGAATTGAATGCGGAGGATCTACTATGAAAATTTTAGCGATTCGTGTTCATCAACTAGCCTCTATCTTAGACGCCGAAGTCGACTTTAGCGCTTCGCCTTTAAAAGAAGCGGGGTTGTTTGCCATCACGGGTGATACCGGGGCGGGTAAAAGTACTTTACTCGATGCTATTTGCTTAGCGCTTTATAACAAAACAGCAAGATTACGTGGTGATACAGGCAATAAAATTGACTTTAACGGCGACAATATCAAACTCAATGACTCGCGAAACTTATTACGCCGCGGGGCAGGGCAGGGCTTTGCCGAAGTCGACTTTACTGGCCAAGACAAACAATCATATCGCGCAAGATTAAGCTTTAGCCGAGCGCGTAATAAAGCCGATGGCAAATTACAACCCGCACAACATAGCCTCTACTCATTACCTGATGAAACCCTAATTGCTGATAGGAGTGCTGCTGGTAAAGAAATCGAGCGTATTATCGGCTTGAGCTTTGAACAGTTCTCACGAGCAGTACTGCTTGCACAGCATGAATTTGCCGCCTTTTTAAAAGCAACTGGGGATGAGCGTGCGCAACTACTTGAGTGTTTAACAGGCACCGATAAATTTAGCCGTATTGGTCAGCGAATTTTTGAGCGCCATCGTGAACAGCTGCAAGCTTTAGAACAGTTAAAGCTAAGTTTAAGCAACTATCAAGTTTTAAGCCCTGAACAGGTCAAAACGAAACAAGCAGACCAAAAAGCGCTTGAGGCTAAACTCACTGAGCTGCAAAAACAAATAAAACAATTTGAACAGTACCAAGCTTGGTATAAGCAAGCATCTCAGCAGAAGCAACAACTAAACCAAGCTGAGCAAGCCAAGCAAGAGTTACAGCAAAAAATGCACGCGCTTGCTGAAAAAGCCACTGAAGCGAAACAAGCTCAGCAATGCCTAGAAATAAAAGATAACCGCGAACGTGTGGCGACTCTTAGCGTTCAACATGAGCAACTAATTAAAAACCGTAAGCAGCTTTTAAACGTTGATCATAAAACGCTGATCAAAGACGCTGAGCAAACCCTTGAAAAGCAAACCGCACAACTAAACCAAGCTAAGCAAGCACAAAAAGACGCGCAACCTATTATCAGTCAGGCCCGTGAGCTAGATAAGCAACTTGCTGTATTAAACCAGCAAACAGCGGCGCAAAAATTACAAGCAGAGAAAGCAAAGCACCATCATCAAGAGCTGACTAATACACTAAATAGCCATAAAGCAGAGCAGCAAAAACAGCTAGAGCAACAAGCACAAATAAATAGCTATTTAGAAACACATGCACAATGGCAACCATTAGCAAAAGACTGGTCATTCTATAAAAGTGAGTTAAGCCGCTTTAGCCAGCAACTGCACACAATTAACCAATCACAGCAAAACGTAAAAGCATTTCAACCTAAGATTGATGAGCAGCAAGCAGCCGCGCAGCAGTGTAAAACTAAATACCAAGCCCTTGAGCAAGAAATTAAGCGCTTAAACGAGCAAGATGCCGCCTTTAAATCGAGTTTAAATACTCAATCAATGGCCGATATCGACGCTAGGCTTGATGCGATTAAGCACCTGATTGAAAAGCGCCAAGTATGGCAAACTAATCAGCAGCAGTTAAAAAATTGGCAAACACAATTAAACACATTAAGCCAGACTGAGCAGCAACTGCAAACGGCATTAAAAGATGCGCAGCAAGGTGCAGAGCAAGCACAGCAGCAGGTTTCGCTTTGTGAGCAAAACTTACAGCAAGTGCAGCTTAGAGCCAGTGAAGGGGTCAGCCAGTTACGCGCCACTTTAAAAGCAGGGCAGCCGTGTGCAGTATGTGGCTCAAAAGAGCACCCGTTTATGCATGAAGAAATGGTAAACGAGCAATTTAGTCAACTTATTAACGACTTTACCAACCAGTTAACTAACGCCAAACAGTACTTAAAAGCTCAGCAAGCATTACAGCAAACTAAAAGTAATGAACTGGCGGCATGTAGCCAACAGATAAGTTCGTTAACTGGGCAGATCTCAGAACTGAGCGCTCAACAACAGAACCTCAAAGAAACCATGGCGGCTAATCGTACTGAGCTAAATGATTTGACCGAAGTTCAGTTAAACGAGTGTCAACAACAGCTCAGCTTGCAAAAACAGCAATATTACAAAACCCTTGAGCAGCAACAGCAGTTGCAAAACACGCTTGCGGCTAAGCAAACTGAGTATAATCAGCAAGGACAAGCGCTTTATAGCAAAGAGCAGCAGTTAAACGAGTTGCAGCAACAACTAAATAATCTGCAAACACGTTTAAATGAGCTCAATGATGAGCATCAGCAGCTTTATACGACACTGAATCAACAGTTCACCAGTGCACCTTGGTGGCAGGCACTCAATACACAAAACACTTCTTTAGAGAACATTGCTGAGCACGTTGAGGCTTATCAAGCTTCGCTGCAAACGGCAGATGAACTTAAAACGAACTTAAAAGCCATTGAGCAGCATCTTGCGCATTTAACGCCGCAGCTCAACGAAGCAGATACCTCTTTAACTCAGTGCAACGAGCAACTAAGCCAAACTCAAAACGAATTAACGCAGATACAATCAAAGCGCGAGGGCTTATTGAGTAACGCAGCGATTTCGGTAGATGAGTTTATTGCTGAGCTTGAAAAAGCGATAGATTCAGCGCAGCAAGCACTACAACTTGCCCAGACAACCCATAATAATGCGGTGAAGGCGCGTGACGAACAAGCCATTCAAATAGCTAACCTTGATGAGCGTGAGAAAGAGCTCACCGCTGAGCAATCGGCACTTAATGAGCGCTTTAGTCTGTGGTTTAACGATTTTAAAGCGCAGCACCCAAGCTTAGATGAGCAGGCCGTTAGTCAGCTATTAACGATAAGCCCTACTGAAATCAAACAAACTTTGGCTGATTATCACACTAGCGAGAGTAGTTTAAAAGATGCAGAGGCGCTATTAAAACAACGACAACAGGCATTGGCTCAGCATCAAAATGATAAGCCAGCTCTCCGTGAAGATGAGCTGCAATTACAGCTTAATCAAGTCACAGAGCAACAAGTACAAGCGAATAACGCATTATTGCAAGTTGCAACGGAGCTTAAAACCCATCAACAAAATAGCCAAGCACTTGAAGATAAACAAAAGCTATTAGTTGAACAGCAAAAAAGCTATGAGCACTGGCATTTACTCAATAAGGTGCTCGGGGATGCCAGCGGCAAAACCATGCGTAATTTAGCGCAAACGCAAACCTTAAAAATACTGCTGCACTACGCGAATAGTCATTTACAGACTCTAAATAAACGCTACAAATTAACAGCCATAGGGCAAACGCTCGATATCGCTATTATCGATAAAGACATGGCCGATGAGCAGCGCTCTGTTAATACATTATCGGGCGGCGAGTCATTTTTAGTGTCGTTAGCACTGGCGCTAGGGCTTGCCTCGTTGTCGTCGAATAAAGTACAAATAAACTCTTTGTTTATCGATGAAGGGTTTGGTACGTTGGACAGTGAAACGTTAAGCATCGCGATGGATGCTCTTGATTCTCTGCAAGCACAAGGCCGCAAAGTCGGGGTTATTTCTCACGTATCTGAAATGACCGAACGCGTTGCCACGCAAGTGCATGTGGCGAAAAAACCAGGTGGTTATTCGACCATCTCTGTTATTTAAAGGATTAGCATGCCAACTTTTAATCACGAAGAAGCAAGTCACTACGACGAACGCATTTTGCGCCTAGTTCCAGGTTATGAGTTATTACATCAAGCAACCGCCGCCCAACTGGCAACCACGCTGAGCGATGATGCGCGCATTTTAGTGGTTGGTGCCGGAACAGGTAAAGAAATCATCGAATTAGCGGCGCTAAAACCAAGCTGGCAATTTATTGCTCAAGATATTTCACAAGACATGCTCGATATTGCCGAGCAACAGTTTGGCCAGCACAACATCAGCGACCGCGTATCAGTACACTGCGGTGATATCAACGACATCGACACTCAATGTGACGCAGCACTGTGTTTACTGGTCATGCATTTTGTTGAAGATAACGGCGATAAAAAAGCGCTATTAAAAGCGATTCACAGCAAGCTTAAGAAATCGAGCAACTTATACATTGCCGATTTAATGCGCCCAGAAACCACTTTTGAGCGCGAATCTCAACTACAGCTGTGTACACAGTTAGGTTTAACAGAAGTCGGCGTAGAACGCATGCGCCACAACCTAGAGCACGAGTTTTACCCATTAGACCGCATTCGTTTTTCAGAGTTAATGAATGAAACCCGCTTCAGCACCCCAAAACAGTATTTTAAAGTGCTTGGTTTTGCTGGGTATGTGATTGGGAGTTAGCTACGTTCTAGAGCAGTCAACTCGTAGGTTGGGTAGAGCGCAGCGAAACCCAACAAGTTGTTGAGTTTCAAGGGGAAAGAGTAAAGTTAGAACACGTAGACGTGAAATTTATTTCGCGCGATGGCTCTAACTTTACTCTTTGAACTTGATAACTTCACTTAATAGTTGAGTTTAATCTAGCCTTAAATATCAGCTTTGTTGCTTGATTCAAGCAACTCAATTCTAAACAAGTGCGTTTTAAGTCGGCGGTTGTATTAGGTGTAAAGTTTATATCGAGATAACGCCGCATAGCGGGCAGATTAAGCTTGGCTAAATAAGCGAGGAACGAGCATCAGCAAAGCTTAAGACGTCCATTCAACGATACTTTGTTAGGCTTTCTTAGCAAGACGTTGCATTCTCCAAAGAAAATAATAATCTGCTTGTTTTCTCTCTTTTAATGCATCAATCCCCTCAACTGATGATGTTACACCATCGTAAACTATTTTACCGAGACCTAATGCTTTAGCTGCAACTGACAAATCACCTGTTAACAACCCTGTATAAGCGCCAACACCAAGAACCGCGCCAATTCCCACAGATGCAATCAATGGTTTTTTAATTAAGTCAAATGTGGCAATCTTAGTACTTTGCTCAATCTTAGCTATGTTAGGTGCAATAGTGTCGCTGAATAATTCACGTGCATCTCTAACACTGAAGCCTTTATTCAGGGAAATAGCTTCAGAAACTGACTTTTCTATCGCCCCTCTAAATTGAATAAAGGACTCTGGCTCACGTTCTCTGAGCAGTAAAAGATTATCAACTGATAATTGTTCTGCATATGGGATAATAATTTTCCAATGTTCTGACAAAATGTCATTTACATGGCTTATTTGAGAGTCAGATTCGAGCCTTTTAAGTGTATTAACCTCTGCGAGGCTATGAGTTAAAATTGAGCCTCCTGTTAATTTAGACATAGATTTTTGATGCACAGCTTCCGCCATAAGCTGACGAGACAACCTCTTTACCTCTGAAAACATTTTCTTTTGTGCATGAGATAGTGTGTGTTTATCTTCGACATGCATATTCTGTAAAATATCATCGGGAAGCATACCTTGCTCTTTTGATGATAACTGATGAATATATGTATGCGGGAGTATATCATTGTCGGATGAGCACCGTAATTTGAATCCACTCTCAGTTTTAATAATTTCCATATCCATAGATTTATATATATGATTTTCAAGATTTTTCAACTCACGCTCTACTAATTGAGAAGATGAATTACCTAAAAATTTTCTTGTAAAGCAATTAAGACAAAAACCATGTGGCATGGTATAAGGAACGGCTATTCCCTTAGATATAACTCCCTTTAACCCCATTAAAACATTTATATCTGCTATTACTCTATTTCTAAATTTTTTGGAGTCTTTACTAGGTGCATGACCAAAGGTTGGGGACGAATCTGCCAGAAAATTATGAAAAAGTACGTTTTCTCCAAATAATGTAGAAAACTTTGATAGCTCTTCAACTCGATTCATTCTACATTTCATCGCGGGGCACTCATAACTGCTCCCTGCGAAGTTGTTTGAAGCGGTAAAAACTTTCCCTATCAGATTTTGCTCCTGAGGCAAATAAGAAACCGAAGAAGACACCTCATCGTAGATATCCAATAATTTAGAAAAGGGTGTTTTATTAATGATTTCTTCATTCACTCCATCCATATCAATCAAACTATTCTGATATAAAGATTCAAACATTTTAATATCATTATGCATAGAGCCCACATCCTACAAGCCAAACAATTTCATAATGCGCGCATCGCACATCCTTCTTCCGATATCACGCTCATATATTTAATAAATATATTATTAACAAATAACGGAATGCATTGCTAACTGTAAATTTTTTTTGATGTTAAAGATATTCATAAAGAAAAATGGCTCAATGCTCATTTTCATCATATTTGCAGGGTATGTGGTTGGGAGTTAGCGGGCAATGAACCATCGCGCGAAATAAATTTCACGCCTACGCGATGTAAAACGCTGCTGCATCAAAGCTCGCTAGCTTTAGCTAAGTTTGTTGGGTTTCGCTCCGCTCTACCCAACCTACAATAGTCTAATACCCCGCAGCCTGGCCGTCTTTGCGGGTTTCAGATGCGCCGTAATAAACGCCGGTTTTCGGGTCTTTCAATATTGCTTGATAACCACCGTATGGGCCAACTGCGTCTTGTAAGGTGTGGCCTTTCTTTATTAACTCACGGCGGGTTTCCATCGAAAAACCTGACTCTAAGCTAACAAAACCGCCGTCTTCCATGATCTCACCGGTTGGTTGCGATGAACCTGTGTGCAGAATACGCGGTGCATCACCGGCTTCTTGCAGGTTCATGCCAAAATCAATCATGTTGATAAGTATTTGAGCATGCATTTGTGGCTGTGTCGCACCTCCCATAACGCCATAACTCATATATGGCTTACCATCTTTGGTGACAAACGCAGGAATGATTGTATGAAATGGTCGTTTGCCTGGCTCATATTGGTTCATGTGGCCTTTTTTAAGCGCGAACATTTCGCCACGGTTTTGCAATACAAAGCCTAATTTTGCAGGTGTCATACCTGAGCCCATACCACGGTAATTGCTTTGAATAAGCGAAACCATGTTGCCGTCTTTATCGGCAGTCGTCATATAAATGGTATCGCCTTCTACTGGGCCTGCATGGTCGCGTTTTGCGGCTTTATTAGGGTCTATCAGTTTGCGTCTTTGGTCAGCATATTGCTGCGAAATAAGTGTTTGCACGGGAATGGTGTTAAACGCTGGATCGGCGTAGTACTTTGCACGATCTGCAAACGCGAGCTTTTTCGCCTCAACAAAGGTGTGAACGTATTCAGGACTATCAAAGCCCATGCCTTTGATATCGTAGCCCTCAAGAATATTGAGAATTTGCTGTGCAGCAATACCTTGGCCATTTGGTGGCAATTCCCAAAGCGTATATCCTCTATAGTCAGCACTTACTGGCTTAACCCATTCACTATAGTGCGCAGCTAAATCTTCATACGATAAGTAGCCGCCGTTTTCTTTCATGTAACGACCAATTTCTTTAGCAATCTCGCCTTTGTAAAAGGCATCGCGGCCGCCTTTGGCAATTTTACGATAGGTGTTTGCAAGGGCCGGGTTTTTAAAAATGTCACCCTTTTCTGGCATTGCCCCATCAGGCATATAAACATCTTTAAAACCTGGGTATTTACCTCGTGCAGCCACACTTTTTTGCATGTAATAGGCAATCAACTCAGACACAGGGAAGCCATTTTCAGCATAATCGATAGCAGGTTGGAGTAGCTTTTTCATTGGCGTTTTGCCAAACTTTTTATGTAACTCAAACCAGCCATCTACAGCACCGGGTACCGACACAGGCAAGGGTCCATAAGCTGGAATGTAGTCACCCTGTGCTTTTAAAGTATCAAAAGACAAACTTTGTGGTGAACGGCCAGAAGCATTTAAACCATATAATTGCTTAGTTTTGTTATCCCAAACAATGGCAAATAAATCGCCACCAATTCCACAGCCAGTCGGTTCAACAAGGCCAAGCACTGCATTTGCCGCAATGGCTGCATCAATAGCGTTACCACCGTCTTTTAATACCTGTAAGCCCACTTGCGTAGCTAACGGCTGTGAGGTTGCAACCATACCTGATTGCGCGATGACCTCAGAACGACTGGCAAAGTTATGGCCGGTGATGCGATCGTAAGCTTGAGAAGCGCCTGTTGTACCTAAGCATACTGCTAGTACTAAACTTTTAATAAGTGGAGTTGGTTTCATAGTTTTTGCCCTTTTTTTTACCACTATAAAAAGCAATTAAAGATCAGGCAATGGCTTTGCGATCGAGCGCGAGAAAACACGATTGACTTCAAAAAATACCAAAACCGCAGCCAATTTACCTTAAACAAAGCCAAATTAGTAAATAGCAGAACCATTCAGACATTGCTCTGCAACTGGTGAAGTTTCACCAGTTGAGTTTATGTTCCCAGCGACAAACTGATCAATAATCGCCGCAATTTGGTTTTCTTGCTTCATGCTATCAAGCGCCTTTTGCAGCGCGGTAACTACCTCGGGCGATGTGTTTTTGTTAAGCGCTAAATAATTACCCACTAAAGCAGGGTGCTTTAGCTCAAATACCGGGGTCACTTGCTGAGGACTCATACCTACATTCATCAGTTGCGATGTTAGGGTGAGTGACGAGCCAATCAGCAAGTCATGCTTACCTTGCTTAAACATCTTTAGCTCTTCAAACTTTTTTGAATAGGTTAAAAAATGCTGGCCCTCAGTAAGATTAAAATCAGCAAGAACTGTTTGATAAACATCACCACGCGATACGCCAATAGTATAGTTTTGCAACGACTTTGTACTACTTACTTTAATGTCGTTACGCTCATTTAAACGATATAAACATGAGTGCCCTGACACCAATGGCCCAACCCAATAAAATTGTTTCTCTCGTTTTGCGGTACGCGATGTTGAATATATTCCTGTATGCGGTTGGCTCATTGTCAGTGACATGCCTCGCTTCCAAGGCAATACATTGAACGTACAATTTAGCTTGGCTTTTTCGCACAAAGATTCCATGATTTTGGTGTTAATACCAGTGAGTTGGTTGTGCTGCATAAAGTTATAAGGAGGAAACACTTCGGTATATAAAGTCAGTTGTTCCGTGCTAGCCAATGCAGTGCTGACTGTGAACAAACTAAATAGTGTTAAATGCTTATACATCGCTCTTAACTCATTAATCAGGTTTAACAATTCGGCTCAGCTGCTTTTGCAATGTATTTAAACAAAAAGGTTTAATAATAAAGCCGTTAACTCTTGCGGTAATCATCTCATTGACGGTTTGCTTACTGTCTTCGCATGTCACCATTAGTACTGGCAAGTTAGCAAGCGTGGGCGTTTCTCTGATATGGTTCAGCAAACATCTGCCATCCATTTTAGGCATATGCAAATCAGTGATTACTAGATCAAAGGTTTGCTTCTCTAGTAAGTCAAATGCTTGTGCACCATCCGTTGCCTCAGTTATGTCATTATAATCAAGCCTACGTAACATGTTTATCAACACGTGACGCATAAGGGGCATATCATCTACAACCAATATTTTCATTAAGTGCACTATTAAAGTTTTGGTTTTTTAAGCTTAGTTTGCTAACCCAATAACGCAATAAAGTAGCAGCTAAGAGACAACATCAGCGACCAATTGACTTAAGCGCGCAATTTTAATGTTGCTCAATTGGCGATAGTCAAAATAAGGGCAAACAATCACTTTACTAGACTTGCTAATTGCAAACTCATCATCAAGCCAAGTTAATTGGCAATGCAAAAGTCCGTTATTAATAAGCTGCTTAGCATAAGTTCGACCAGCAATGATGTGTAATTGCTTTGATTTGTTTAATATCGGCGGGCTGAACAGTAACGTGGTTTGGCTATGTGCTTGCAGCAGTTGTTCATCACGAAAAGTTTGCCAATCAGGCGCCCTTTTAGCGAAATCATAAAACTCGCTTGGTAGGGCAAACAGCACTTTGCTGTATACATTAAAAACTTTACGCCAACCATTACCACAAGCTTGGTTTATTTCGTTTATCTGGCCGGGTTGCATTGCATGCAAATGGTCAAGCTGTTGCCAAGCAGGCATCGGCGGGCGCTTTTCTATATAAACAGCGACTTTAAACGCCTCATCACCAAACCCCTGTAGTGATGCACTATTAACTACATTCATGGCTTTTTAGCTAGGATCCGATCTAGGTTATTTGCAAAGTTTTGACGGTCAGCTTGGCTTAATGGCGGCGGGCCACCGGCCATTTCAACACCACTCGAACGCATTGTTTCCATAAAGTCACGAACATTCAAACGGGAGCGAATATTTTCGGTTGTATATAATTCACCACGAGGATTGAGCGCTTGTGCGCCTTTTTCAATAACTTCAGCAGCTAGAGGAATATCACCAGTAATTACCAAATCATTCGGCTCGATACGTTTAACGATTTCGTTGTCAGCAATATCAAAACCCGAAGAAACTTGTAAACGGCTAATAAACTTAGAAGGAGGTACTCGCATCGCGTGATTCGCAACCAATGTGGTAAACGTTTGCGTACGCTCAGCAGCACGAAAAAGTATCTCTTTGATAACAACGGGACAGGCATCTGCATCAACCCAAATCTTCATGGTATTCTCAATATAACTATTCTAGACTGGCATAGTTTACCTCACTTGAACTTAATTACCGCTATTAACGTAT
This sequence comes from Pseudoalteromonas sp. MEBiC 03607, assembly GCF_004792295.1. NCBI lineage: Bacteria > Pseudomonadati > Pseudomonadota > Gammaproteobacteria > Alteromonadales > Pseudoalteromonadaceae > Pseudoalteromonas > Pseudoalteromonas sp. MEBiC 03607. Next base: position 426,437 of record NZ_SRRY01000002.1, on the reverse strand, counting down.
TAATTTGTTTATTTAAAAGGAGTATAAGCGTGCAAAAATCATTAAAACTTTTAGGGGTTATATTTATTACTGCGATTATTTCGGCCTGTACTGGCGTGCCGGATGACATCAAACCCGTCGATAATTTTGAACTAGAAAAATACACAGGAACTTGGTACGAAATTGCACGTCTGGATCACTCATTTGAAAGAGGCTTAGAAGGTATTACTGCTCAATACTCGATTAATCCTGATGGCACTGTAAAAGTCATCAATAAAGGCTACAGCGTTGAAGATAAAGCATGGCAGCAAGCAGAAGGAAAGGCGAAGTTTGCAGAGCAGCAAGACATAGGCCACCTAGAAGTATCATTCTTTGGGCCATTTTACAGCTCTTACGTGGTGTTTGAATTAGACAAACAGGATTATCAATACGCTTATATCACAGGCTACAACAAAGACTATTTATGGTTTTTGTCGCGTACACCTACTGTAACAGAACAGCAAATGCAGGATTTTATAAATACAGCTAAACAGTATGGCTTCAAAACAGATGAACTTATCTATGTTGACCATAAAAACCTGTAAAGGGGCTTTACAACTGTCTTGGAAATATCACGAATGTGCAACACAACTGTAATGGACATTATGCAAACTATGCATCGTTAAATTGAAGCAACATGTGATCCCCCAATTTAATCCCCTGCTTGGGTAGGCAATGCCTACCCATTTTTTTTATATCATTTCGATTAATTAAATATTATTGCCGGTTGATATCAGATCAGCATTTTACTAACTAGACTATAAAATCATCACTGAAAAGCCACTTAACAGCAAAACAGACATAGTTAATACACTGACATACTTCACCCAAGAAACGGTAAAACTGTATAAAATCATGAGCATAACTACACTTAATGCCATATAACCACAAAACAGCAGAGCACCATAACCACCATCATTAAGCACACTAAGCAGCAAACTTAGTAAAATAGTGATCCAGCCACTCATCAAAAAGCTATGCCGCTGTTTTTCGGTTAATTTCTTTTTAAACACATCACGAAAATGATTGAACTTTGCAAGTGCAAAACAATTAAACCCCAAAAAGCAGAGACTAAATTGCAGTAACTCCATCATCCTTGTTGCTCCTTTAACAGCCTGTTTTTATTTGATTTAGCCTTATTTATCACGGTTTTATGGCTAGGTATTTTTTTGCTTTGTAGTAAAAACAGCAGCCCAGCACAAATAAACGCACTATCGATACCGAATAAAGCCCACTGTTTAGTTAGTAAATACGTGATCCAATTACCATCAGTCGTCAGTGCATTTACCACCGGCACTAAAAAGCAAGCTATGGCATTAAGCCATGCACTATAGCGCCAATGATGTTTTTCTCGGCCGCTCACAGCGATAATTAGCATCGCCAGCCAAGCTAAGAAAAACACGAGTATTTCTTTATCGGCACGCTCAGCTAACTCTAAAGGCAATAAACGGTTAGCAATAAAGAAAGCTGCTGTAGCAAAAGGTAAGCCCATCAGTGTGGCCAAATTTAGTGTCTCAACCAGCTTAAGTCCAAAGCTTGGTTTTTGGTCTGCTTTGAGTCTCTCACGTAAGCGCTTAGCCCACATAATGCAGCCTGTAGCAATCATGGCACAACCAGCTACGCCACAGAAAAAATACAACCAACGCAGTAAAGGCTCCGCTAAGCGAGCACTATGCAATGCGGTCATTGAGTCATAAAACTGCGCTGAAGCGCTCCAATCCTCACCAGAACTTGCTTCTAGTTCACCTGTTACACCATTGAATAAGTAGCGCGGTCCGTTATCTACAACATCTTTACCGGTTGCTAAATAAACCACTATTTGCGAGGTCGCTGTATTGGCATTTCTTACAAACACATAGCTAATGTCGGCATTTGGTGACTTAGTATAAATCTGATCTAACACGTCGTTAATTGCAATCAAGGGGCGCTGCTCTTCACTAGGCTTTGCACGTTTGTTGATGGGTAACGCTTCTTCAAACATTTGCTTCAAGCCATCTTCATATACAGTTTCAGCAGGGTAGGGGAACAACATAAATATGAGAGTGATAATCCCCGTATAAGTGATCATAATATGAAATGGCAGTGCCAGTACTGACGAAACATTGTGTGCATCGAGCCAACTTCGGCTGCCTTTGTTTGCTCTAAAGCTAAACATATCTTTAAAAATACGTTTGTGGATCACTATGCCTGTTATAAGCGCTACCAACATAAATAATGAGGCTAAACAAACAATTATCCGTGCAGTAAATACATCTATGTAATGTAAATCAAAGTGCAAGCGATAGAAAAAGTTACCTCCCTTGGTTTCCCGAGGTTCGGGGATTTGTTCTAAGGTATTTGGATCTAGATGCGTATAGTTGAAAGGTGCACGGCGCTGACCAGGCTGTTTAGGCTCAGCAAACCCATAGCTTAAAACAGGGTTACGCGGCTCAGGTAAGTTTATCCGCCAAGATAATGAATTAGGTGCCTGTTGCTGTAATTGCGCAAACACATAATTAATTTGCTCAGCTTGAGACTGAACACGTTGCACTTGCTGCTTTACATGATGCGTTTCGGGCTCAGCCCAAATAGTGATTTCATCTTTGAAAAAGCTGATAGTGCCTGCAAAAAATATCAAGAATAATAACCAGCATACCAATAAGCCCACCCAGGTATGAAGCCATGTCATGGAGCGGAAAAAACTCTCTTTCATAGCCATCCCTTAATAAATGAAAGGGCCAGCAATTGCCCACTAGTAGTTAGTAAAATAGTGATCCAAACAGTCTTCAAAGACTTAACGGCAAACACCCAAATAAACACGCAACAGTAAAAAAATACCGAAAGAGTCGTGGTCAACAGCACACTGTCGAGTTTATTAAGAGGTAGTAACACAGCTAATAATGAAATAAGTACACTGGTAAAAGCGTAACCCCCCATGATGGCTGCAACAAAACGCAAAAACACAGCAACACGATAAGAGAGGCTCACAGAGCGCTTTCTAGCTGTATTTTTAGGGCGATTGCCTGCCATTGCATCTAATGATTGAGAATGCATGATAATCCCTTAGAAAATAACACAAGAAGAAAAACCCGTATTATATCGCCAGCAAACAGAAAAGATAGTAGTTATCATTTGCATAAACGTATTAAATAATGAAACAGAACCAACTAAGTCGTTATGTTAGTAAAATAATGATCTGCTAGCTTTGTTCTGTGCAATATCATATGGTGTTAAGTAAATACAAAGGGAGTTGCAATGAAAACGATAGGCTTAATCGGAGGCATGAGTTGGGAGTCTACACAAAGTTACTACCAGCTTTTAAATCAAGGCATTAAAAATAAACTGGGGGGGCTGCACAGTGCCAAGATAGTGCTTGTCAGTCTCGATTTTGCCAGCATAGCAGCGCTACAACAGCAACAAGATTGGCCACAAATGGCCGAGATACTCATTAAAGCAGCCAAACAAGTTGAAGCTGCTGGCGCAGATTATTTATTAATTTGTACCAATACAATGCATAAACTAGCAGAGCAAGTACAAGCAGCCGTTGCAATTCCTTTGTTACACATCGCCGATGCAGTTGGTGAAAACCTGATCCAACACAACTTTAAAAAAGTGGCTTTGTTGGGTACCCACTTCACTATGGAACAAGACTTTTACAAACAGCGTTTAGCAGATAAATTCGCAAAAGACGTGTTAATCCCTGATGTTCAGGGGCGTGAAACAGTGCACCGCATCATTTATGATGAACTATGTAAAGGCATAATCAAGCCAGAATCCAAAGCTGAGTATTTAACTATTATTGATAAGCTAACTCAGCAAGGTGCAGAAGCGGTTATTCTTGGCTGCACAGAAATAGGATTACTAGTACAACAATCCGATACCTCAATACCATTACTTGATAGTACAGCAGTTCATTGCGCTATGGCGCTTGAGAATAGTTTAAAATAGGAGCAGATTATGTCGAACCACCATAGCTTAAATTATGTTGAATTTGCCGCCAAAGATTTAGCTGCAACAAAAGCATTTTTTCATCAGGTTTTTAAATGGCAATTTACCGATTATGGCCCTGAGTATACGGCTTTTAGCGCTGGATCTGCGGGTCTTGATGGCGGTTTTTATCAAGCGCCATTAACTAGCTTAACCAGTAATGGTGGCGCGCTACTGGTGCTTTATTCAAATAATATTAAAGACACTCAAGCGCAGGTAGAAAAACACGGCGGCACAATTATTAAGCCCTTGTTTGATTTTCCTGGAGGCTGTCGTTTTCACTTCATAGAGCCAAGTGGTAATGAGTTAGCTGTTTGGTCAAAACAAGCATAGATCATATTTTTACTAACTGATGAGTACTCAATCGTTATTACAACAAGTTAGTAAATGCGTGATCTGTGAACCGCATTTACCACTTGGGGCACGCCCTGTTATTCAATTTAACCCACAAGCTCGCATTTTAATTGCCGGTCAAGCCCCGGGGATTAAAGTACATGAAAGTGGCAAACCATTCGATGATGCAAGTGGCCAAAGGCTTCGCTCTTGGCTTGGTGTAACGAGCGATGAGTTTTACGATGACTGCAATTTTGCTATTTTACCGATGGGCTTTTGCTACCCAGGCAAAGGCAAGTCTGGCGATTTACCGCCAAGAAAAGAGTGCGCTGTAGCATGGCGCGAAAAACTTTTAGCGCAGCTCAATAATATTGAGCTCACCATTATCTTAGGTAAATACGCGCAGGCATATCATTTGCCTCACACTAAGCAGCTACCCTTAACTGAGTTAGTAAAATCGTGGCGTGAATATTGGCCAAGTTACTTGCCACTGCCTCACCCAAGCCCTCGCAATAATATCTGGCTGAAGAAAAATCCGTGGTTTGAGCAACAAGTATTGCCTGAGCTTAGTAGTAAAATACGTACAATTTTAGCAAGGTAAAAAATGAAAAATACCTTTTTTGCTGAACACGGCTATTACCATGTAAAGGGCCTTTACACAGAGAGTGAGCTTAGCAAAGTAAGGCCTATTCTCGATAAATTTCATCATCATTGGTTGCAAGAAAACCAAGGCTTTTATCAATCGAAAGGGATTAATAGCTCAGGATTGACTGGCGCCGCATGTTTAAGTACTGAGGAAAAGTGTACTCTTTTTGAATTTATCTGTGCCGATACATTATTAGAACAGGTTAAAGGCATTGTTGCTGTTCCTCAGTTTATGAATACTCAATTATTCTTTAATCCTTACAAACCCAAACAAGCAAACTATTGGCATCGCGATATGCAATATCACTTAGAGCTTGAAGCGCAAAAGGCAGCACTTTGCGGCCCTGAAGTATTGCATTGCCGCGTTGCTTTTGAAGATGAACTGGGCATAGAGCTAATACCGGGTAGTCATAAAAATTGGGATTCAGATGAAGAGTTAGCAGTTAGATTAGAGCAGCAGGGTGCTCGCAATAGTGACTCATTGACTCGCGGTAAACGTGTAGCACTCAAAAAAGGTGACTTACTTATATTTTCGGCAAATATGATCCATCGTGGCTTATATGGCATGAATCGTTTTGCCCTTGATATTCTTTACTTTGAGCGGCACCCAAGCCTTAATGAGTTTGTACAAACTGGATTTTTACCAACTGCAGAACAAAAGCAGCAATTAAAAAACGCGATGGTATTTGAGTAAGCAAAAAAAAGCGGCTACTTAGCCGCTTTCTTTATTTCATTGTGCTGTTACTGCAACATTGCAAACAATTCTTTTAACTGCGGCATGTATTGCTTAACTAAGTTAACGTTACTTTCGCTTACATCCACTGTTGCAGTACTTGCTTTAACACCTTCTAAAGCACCCACCATTGAGCGAGTCCCCGCATCTGATGATGATGCCGTTAAGCTCTGTAAACCACTCATTGCTTGATTTACACGTTGCTTGTTCTCTTCTGACATTCCCGCTTTAAGGTTTTCTAAATACGCCATTGATACCTCTGAGCCAACAGTAACTAACTGTTCTGGCGTAAACCCGTATTGCTTGGTTAACGCTTCAAACTCAGTATAAAGCTCATGCTCTTTAATGTGACCTAACGCATTCATAACGGACGAGCTATCTGCACTTCCTAGCATACCACTTAGGTCAACAGTATTCAGTTCTGGCTGGTTTTGTGACCAGTTAACTACAGCAGGTAATGCTTTAATGTAACGCTGTAATTGGTTCTCAGTTATATCTTCAGCGAGACTTGAAAAACTCATTGCAAGTAAACTGATTGAAAAAAGTAGGGCTTTCATGTGGATCTCCTTTCGTTCATATTTGTCGCAACTAGCATGAATCAAAGGGCAATTATACTCAGCTAATTACAAATGTTACACTTGCATTTTTATCACAGCTAACTGAACCTGATGTTAATTATTTCTAATACTGTCACTATCGATGAATGGGAGCTCGACTTTAGCGCAATTCGCTCACAGGGTGCGGGCGGACAAAATGTCAATAAAGTTGCCAGTGCTATTCATTTACGGTTTGATATAAAACGCTCTAAGCTACCTGACTTTTATAAACAACGTTTACTTAATTTAAATGACTCTCGAATCACCAAAGAAGGCGTTATAGTCATTAAGTCGCAAACACATCGAACTCAAGAATTAAATAAAGAAGACGCACTTAATCGATTAAAAGAATTGATCATCAGTGCTACTCAAGTACAAAAAAAGCGAAGGGCTACAAAACCCACCAAAAGTTCTCAGCGGAAACGCATGGATAGCAAAACAAAAAGGGGACAAACAAAAGCATTAAGGAAAAACATCGATATATAACTTTATTGTTAACAGACCGCTCAAAAAGCAAACAAAACTGTAAAGAAGTGTAACGTGTTAACAAAGTTAATTGATGGTTAACTCCACTAATACTATAATATTCATACTATCTCACTTATTTGCAAGGAGCCGCTGATGGGTCTCAAAACACACATTGTTGCGTCGTTAATGATAACGCTGTCAGCGCTGCCAATCACCAGCCACGCTGTTGATTCTTGGCAAGCCGGAAGCGCTTACCCGCAAGGAAGTGAAACTTGCTACAATGAAATTCTTTACAAAGCTAGATGGTGGGCAACGCCAGGTGAAGAACCAGGTAGTTCACAATGGGGGGCATGGGTCGCTGATGTCGCTTCAAAAACATGTGTAGAGAGCGTCGTTAACAAACAAGAAAACCTACTAAAATCGTTACCGACTATTATTGAAAATAATCAGAAAAAAGAGAGCTCAAATTAGCTCTCTTTTTTAATGATTTACTAGTCAAATGTATGGTGACGAGTTACTTCAAAACGATTAAGTAAGTGATGCATTACATAGACCGCACAAAGACTTACTAAAATTGCCACTGACACCGACGAAAATCGATATAACGCGCTGTATACCAGATCTTGGCCCGGCCCTAATGATTGACCAAACAAAATGCCAAATGTGGTGATAATACCAAAACCAACACCCGGAATACCGCCAGCAATAATGTGATAACGACTAAAAATAAAAGTCAAAATCCATAAAATTAACGCCGGAAATATCAAAATATCGGTATGGTTATACAAAAATAACTGTGCCACTAACGCTAAGTTACATCCAATCAATGTACCTATCGCACGTTGCCATGCAGCCATACCTGCCGCTTTCCAGCATAACGAAAACAAAATCAGTACCGACGCTGCTTGAGCTGAGATTGAATCTTGTAAGTCAAATACCTGAAATACAACAAATGACAAGGTTGCTACGGTTGAACAAAGTAATACTTCATGACGCACACTTTCTTTTGCTTTTTCTGGCATAACCCGACCTTGGCGTGGTGCAACATCAGGAAATAAACCATGCATTAGCATCGAGAACACCACAGTAACCACAACAGCAACGGCATTGCTAATGATCAACGGATAAATACTTACCCCACCACCGGTGTAGGTCGAAAAATGCAATTGAATAGACAAACTCACCACCGTTGTGGCACCAAATAAAAAGTTAGCGCCACGGCTCATTTGATAAAACAAAAAAGCAAATGCGATAAAGCTCATCATCGTCATAACCACAGGCAGGTGTGCAAATAGACCTTGCACAACCAGCACAAACAGTGCACTAAACACCGCGCCTGCGTAAAACTGACGAATAATATGCATGTTAAGCACGGGTACTAAGCCGAGCAATAACATAGGGTAAACTGTAAAAAAGATGCCATTAGGCCAGTTCATCAATTTTGCCAGTGCAAACCCTAATGCTGAGCCCGTGGCAATGCGAAGCGCTTGGCGCAAACCATTACCATCGAGTTGCAATACTGACATAACTCACCCTGCCTTAGTAAATAAAGTGCAGAACACTGATGAAGCGAATTTGCATGCTCGCAAACCAGCTGCCTATGCTTGAGTCAGGCAAAAGCTGAACAGTTGCACGCGCACCACTTGGAAATTTAGCTAACATCTGGTGCTCATCTAGTTGAATATGAATACGTTGGCGCTGTGCATCACGTACCCAACGATTACTACTTTCAGTAGCACTGAGCAAACCGTTTGCATTAAGCTGACCATCACTGACACCTGCTTCAAAGCTAATAATTTTGCCCGTAAACACTTTGCCCGGTAGCGCATCAAAGCTTACTTTTGCAGTGCTACCAATTTCTACATGAACCAAAGACTTTTCACGAAAATCAGCCACTAAATCAGCTTTATTAGCAACAATCGCCATTAGCGGCTGGCCCTTATTTGCATAGGTACCCGGTGTTACTTGTAGGTTGGCTGTTTTACCGTCGGTATCGGCTGTCACTGTGGTATACGACAGGTTTAGTTTCGCTTGCTCAAGCTGGTTTTGGGCATGGCGAAGCGCTAAATTGTCATCACCTATTTTACCGCGTGCTAATTTGGCCTCGCTAAGCTGGGCTTCAATCGCAGCCACATTTGCCTTGCTTGATTGGTAGTTCGCATTGATTGTTTCGTACTCTTGCTCCGAAATAGAGCGCTTTTTCAATAACGACTCACCGCGCTCAAATAAAAGCGTTTGTTCATGCAGTTTTGCCTGTGCTGCCGCAAGCTGAGCTTCTATTGCCTTAACACTGCTATCTAAACGTTGGTTTTGTAGTTTCGCATCATCATAAGCGAGTTCTGCCTGCTGAACGGCAAGCTTAAAAGGCTCGTCGTTAATCTTAAACAAGGCTTGCTGTTTTTCGACGGCTTGATTATTAGTCACTAACACATCAGTCACACGACCACTTACCTGCGGGGTCACTTGCACAACAGGGTGATAAACACGGGCCTGCGGTGTGACAGGCATGTACAGATCAGCAATCACAAAATATAAAAATAAAACAATAAAACCCGCTAAAGAGATTTTTACGTAACGGGCAAATTTTTGGTCCGGTGTCATAAGGTTACTTATCTCCTGAATAATGACGGATACACTGACGAGCATTTTGCTCCATCTGAATTAAACCATGCGCCATCGTATCGAGTTGCTCTGTGGTTAAGTCAGCATAAAGGTGCTCTTTCACATCAGCGATAATCACCTGTAATGTGTCTAACAATTGTAGACCTTGCTGTGTGAAGTACAGACGTTTACTGCGTTTATCGTCTGCATCAGCTTTGCGAGCAATAATCTCTTGTTGCTCAAGCTGCTTAATAGTGCGAGTTAACGATGGCATTTCAATGCCCAAGCTATTTGCCAACTCTTGTTGGGTGCAACCTTGGTTTAGATGAAACAGATGCATCATCGCGGTCCAACGAGATTGAGTAAGACCCAAAGGCTCGACCGCCAAGGTTACAGCATCGCGACATAAACGATGCACACGGCCCATACTGCCGCACAGTGTTAAATCAAGAGTTTCGTGAAAAGGGGGAGTGGAAGACATAATGCGCTCCATTTACTTAGCATGCTAACTATTTTAATGTAGTTAGCATGCTAAGTAAATGTTGATGCAATTAATAAAACAGATAGCTATGTTCGATAAAAGCGAACAACCGCAAGAGTTATGCGAAGAACAATACTATTTTGCAATTAACTCTTTGATATGACTTTCATAGAGGTCTAATTTATCAGCAACAAATCCTGTATGTTGGAACCGTACTAAGCCCTCTTTATCGATTAAAAAACTACTAGGCATTCCTTTAAGTTGGTATTGCCTGCCAATAACAGCATCAGGGTCGTAAATAATAGTAAAGTTCACTGCAAACTCAGCTAAAAACGCATCGGCATCACTGCGCTCAACATCAATATTTACAGCTATCACTTCAAGTCCTTGCTGTTGATACTTGTTCTGCATCGCTATAAACCAAGGAAACGACCGTCGACATGGACTACACCAAGATGCCCAAAAATCGAGTAACACAACTTTCCCTTTATATTGGCTCAGTAGTTTAGACAATTGCTGCTGACTTGCAGTTAAAGGAGCTGTAGAAGATTGCTCTGCCATAGCAGCAGAGCTCGTTAATAAAAGAAGTGCAATTAAGATGTGTTTGATCATTGATAATTTAACAAGTTCGCAGGTGAATATTGGTCAGTGAGTACCTTGGTATCCGCGGGCCAATCTTGATTACCCTTAGTATAAAACAAATGTTCACGCAGTAACTGCAAATCAACATCGTAAGGGGTTAACTTATTTGCGAGTTTATTGGCGCGTTCTGCTAATTGTTGCTGACTAGGCATAGTCTCGAAGCCTGCCAAAATAATGCGATTAGAGTTTTCGTCGGTCACAACATTAACAAAGTCACCAAACACATCAAAGTAAGTTGCCGACTCATGCTGGTACAATTTACTCGATGAAAAAGTATTTGCTGCAACAATGCCGCCATCAGCCAGTATACTTTTTACTTCTGCAAAAAATTCCTTAGTGAGAAGGTGCTCAGGGATATAATCGCCATTAAAGGCATCAAGAATTATCCAATCGTACTTTTGCTTTTTAAGTGCAGCGCGTTTGATAAAAATACGCCCATCTTGCACTTTAGATGTCACATTATCGGTTTCTACAAAACTAAAATAATCACGGGCGACTTTTATTACTGCAGGGTCAATTTCGACATTTTCGATACTCGCTTCAGGATAAAGCTCATGTATAGTATTAGAGAGTGAGCCACCTCCCAAACCAATGATCAATACATTTTGCGGGTTATCAATAAATAGTAGGCTTGCAAAGGTCATTTTGGTGTAATTAAACACCAGCTTTTTAGGCTTACTTTCATACATACAACTTTGCGTACTTTTACGAGTTTTTTCGTTGAATTTTAAACACAGTAAGTCGCCAGACTTCTCAACTAAGATATTGCGATAAAGCGAGCGCTCTTTATGGATTACTTCAGCCAACCCGCTAAAGGGCAGCACTATGAGAAAACAAATCATTAAGACTCTAAACATACAGTACGCTCCTTTGTTTTTATTTGACTAACAGCAATTGCAAGCAAACCAAGCGCGCCTAATACCGCTGCAAAGGTTTTAATAATGTCGTTAACATCAAAAGCTAACACCATATAAAAAGAGGTAATAATCGTGCCAAGAGCGCTTCCTAGGGTGCTCACAAAATACAAACCACCGGCAACCTGACCACTTTTTTCATGATCGGTAACCAATAATCGCACTGAATAAGGAGAGATCATGCCCAGTATTGTTGTAGGGATAAAAAACAACGCCGTTGATGCCAGTAACGAGCCATAACGGCTGTCTTCAACATGAGTGAAAATAAAGGTCATAATTGGCTCGGCAAATAGTACAATCGGCACCACCATAATGCTCGCAACAAAGAAAATAAGACCGTATTTAGTTAACGAAGGGTTGCGAGTAGAGAGCTTGCCGCCAAGCAAATAACCGATTGATAAGCTCAGCATAAAAACAGTGATAATACTGCCCCATATATGCACACTACTACCAAAGTAAGGCGCTAATATTCGCCCGCCTAAAAGCTCAATTCCCATAATACAAAAGCCGCTACTAAAGGCTAGAAAGTAGATAAGCGCATTGATTTTATTCATTAAACACCCGCTGATTTTGTTGTTATTTTACCCATCTTAACCTGATGCAGTTAAGGATGCCATGACTGTTTTTTAAGCTGTAAAGGCCGTTTACAAAATGATAGCTAATGAAATAAATAGTAAAAAAGGCTAGGTTAAAGCACATATGCTCTGGTATTTTAACGGGAACAAATAAGCAAGGATAAATGCAATGGATCAGCAAGTAACACACATCAATATCGACAACCCAACGACCTTATTTGGCCTCAAAGTTCGCACTAGCAATATAAACGAATTGAGTGGCGAAGGTGCCAAAATTGCAGGCTTATGGCAGCAGTTTTACACAGACATAGCGCCCAAATTAGCGCCATCTAGCCAAGTTTATGGCGTGTACACTCATTATGAATCAGATGTCACAGGGGAGTTTGATGTATTTGCCTGTACTGACCTGCAAGTCACTTTGCCAGAGATAGAACAAACTACACTCGCCACAGGTAACTACCTTCGCTTTAGCGGCAAAGGTGCAATGCCACAAACCGTTATCGATGTCTGGGGTCAAGTTTGGCAGTACTTTAGTAATGAACAGTGCCCGCATATTCGAGCATATAAAACTGACTTTGAGTTTTATAAAAGCAGTGAAGAAGTTGAAGTATTCATTTCGGTTGAATAACACTAAACCCTATTTTTAGTGTAAAGCCCCATTACAAAATAAAGCCGCTTATTGCGGCTTTGTTGTTTGCTTAATTGGCGTATCTCAGCGCTAATTGTTCTGCTTTAGCATAAGCATTAGTCAAAGAGCGTTGGTGTCTTTGGTCGTTAAATTCTTGATACTCACAGGCTATTTCATCAATATGCTGAACACCTAAATACTTACTCAAGGTTTTAATGTGCGGTACTAAATGGCTCATACTCTCGCGTATTCCACCGGCCTCAAAGCCAAACTCACCCGTTGAGCTTATAACCAGCAAACGTTTACCAGTTAACAAGGGTTGCAAAGGGAAATCCCCCCGCTGCAAGTCAAAATCAAACGTTTTATTGATCCTAACGATTTGATCAAACCATGCTTTTAATTGCGCAGGCATGCCATAGTTATACATAGGCGTTGATATCACTATGGTGTCAGCCTTAACTAATTCGTTTATCAATTCATCAGATTCGGCCAGTACTTCTTTTTGCTCTAGCGTTAACTTGTTGACTGGCGTAAACACAGCAGCAATCCAAGATTGGTTAATAAATGAAGGTGGATTAATCCCAACATCACGGTAAATATACTCAGCTATAGCATTGTTTTGCTGTAAATGATTTACAAATTGCTTAGCAATATTTTTAGAGATTGAGTCGTGGTTAGGGTTTGCATTTTTAGCTGAACGCACACTAGCATCAATGTGTAGCAGAGTAGTCATAGTAAATACCTCATTAGTTAATGTGTTGGTATCATCATTAAATGAGGGCCATTTAACAAACGAGTTATAATTCACTATAAGTAAGTTATACTCATCTATAAATTTAGACGGGTTCAACTATGCATATATCATTACAAGCTTTAAAAGCCTTTGAGTCAGCTGCACGATTAGGTAGCTTTAAAGCAGCCGCCGCTGAACTTGCGATTACGCCTACAGCGGTATCGCACCACATTGCTAATCTAGAAAGTCGCTTGAATACTGATTTATTTCATCGCGAAGTGAGAAAGATTACCTTAACTGCATCAGGCGAGTACCTAAGCCAAAACACAACTAGCGGCTTTAAGCTTATTTTTGCGGCAATTGAACAATTGAGCCAAGCACATAACCAAGTACGCATCACCACAACATCATCTCTAGCAGCCCTAAGATTAATACCCGCTTTAGAAGAGCTAAATAACGAAAAACCGCATTTACAGCTTGATATATCAACCAGTGAAACTTTAGATAAGCAACTGCATACCTTGCCTGTTAGGCTAGGAAATAGTGAGGAAGTAAACAAAGCAGATATCATCAAATATGAGCGCTTTGATATGTTTGCGGCAAACGCGCAACAAAGCGCCCCTTGGCTTGATAAGCAGGTTACTTTATACACCAGCCAATGGAAAAATAATGCCCTACCAGCCCCACCATTAATGCAGTGGCTCAAAGTAAATAACCTAAGTGATTCATGTTTCAAGGTAAAAACATTCGATCAAGAACTGTTTGGTATAAATCAGGTGCTCGCCAATAAAGGCGTGGTTTTTTGCTCAAAAACCTTAGTGCAACCTTACCTAAATGCAGGGTTACTAACATCGTTTAATAGCCAAGATGTTGAATCAAAACTGTGTTACTACATTCCCGAAAAATCTCGCTTCGAAACAGCAACGCATAACGTTGTGATTGAATGGCTTGAGCGCTTACTGAATTAATGATGTACAAATAACCATCATTTAAGTTACTGTGGTTTTGTAACTTTTAGTCACCAATAAGGATGTTGTTGTGTATAAATTACTCTTATCTACCTGCTTATCTCTCGCTGTTTTTTCTACTAGCGCAGCAAAAATTATCGATGATGAACGCGTCACAAAAGAAACAGACTGCTTTACAGGCACCTTCGCTGACTATGAATCGTGGCACCAATTTATAGCGCAAAAGAATAAACGCAAAGCTAAAAACGAAGAAGCATACTTAAAGCGCATAAAAGCCTTTGAAGAAATCTTTCCACAAAGTATGTTCGATAACTTTAAAACGAATTTAACCTGCCATATTTTTAAATATCAGGTCGATAATGTTGAGGTGCTTGGATATATCATCAAACCTAAAGTCACCAAGAATAAGCTCCCAGTATTAATTTATAACCGCGGCGGTAACGGTAATTTTGGCAATGTTTATTTTGCTGCAATGATGCGCAATTTATTTCCTTTAGCAGAGCAAGGCTTTGTGGTTATCGGCAGCCAATACCGCGGTACATTAACTAAAAATGATGATTTAGATGAGTTTGGTGGCAAAGATGTTAATGACGTACTTGCGCTTATTGATTTTATTCCGCACATAGCAAGTGCAGATGAAAACCGCATTGGCATGTTAGGAGTAAGTAGAGGCGGCATGCAAACCCACCTTGCGATGCAACACACAAACAAGGTTAAAGCCATTGCAACCATTGCGGGGCCGACCGATTTAGTCAAAGAGCTTACGTTTAGACCTAACATGGAAAAAAACGTATATGTGCGTCGTATCCCCAATTATAAAGAGAACAAACAAGCAGAGCTTGAAGCACGCTCTGTTATGAACTGGGTTGATAAGCTATCGCCTAAAGTGCCCATATTACTTATTCATGGCAGTGACGATAAACGAGTATCGGTCGATAACTCAATTCAATTTGCCAAAGCGCTAGAAGCGCATCATATACCCCATAAACTCGTGGTGTATGACGGTGACAACCACTTTTTAATGGACCATAAAGAACAACTAGAAACAGAGCTAGTTGATTGGTTTAACAGCTATTTGTAACTTTGTTTTGAAACTAAAAAGGGCCAAACAAGGCCCTTTTCATTACACACTTCGCTCGATAATCCAATAGCTCGCAGCCGCCATTGCCAGCACTGATAATTTGCTTCAAACATTTGATAGCTTTCATCTAATCGCTTTCTTTGTGTAACGGGGGTTTACAGTTTGCATAAAAAAACCGCAGCTTAACGTCTAAGCTGCGGTTTTTAACTAAAGCATATTTACTTATTGAGTAGATGCTTTTCGAAGAAGTTAGCCATCATAGTGTGATAGTGCAGGGTAGTGCCATCACCTTCACGTAGACTGTGAGAACGGTTCGGGTAAGAGAAAAACTCGAACTGTTTATTGTGCTTAACTAATTCGTTAATTAAACGCTCTGAACCTTGGTAGTGAACGTTATCATCTCCTGTACCATGGATCAGTAGCAACTTACCTTGCAGGTCTTTTGCAAAGGTGATCGGAGACGTGTTGTCGTAACTTTCTGGATCGGTATTTGGGTTACCCGCATAGCGCTCTTGGTAGATAGTATCGTACAAGCGAATATCTGGCACTGGGGCAGAGGCAATACCCACTTTATATTTATCACCATGGCGGAATAACAAATTAAGCGTTGAACTACCGCCACCTGAGTGACCCCATACACCAACACGGTCGGTATCAATGACATCCCAACGTTTTGCCATTGCATCAAGGGCGTCAACTTGGTCACGCACGGTAATAGAGCCTATTTTTTTGTAGATAGACTTACGCCAATCTCTGCCTTTTGGTGCGCGCGTGCCGCGGTTATCAACTGAGGCAACAATAAAGCCTTGCTGAGTTAAATACGACTTGTATAAGTAACTGTCGCCTTCCCAGCGGTCTTGAACTGTTGAGCCCCATGGCTCACCGTAAACATAAAAGACGATTGGGTATTTTTTGCTTTTATCCATATTCGCTGGGAACATGATGTAGCCATCAAGCTCAACACCATCACGGGCATTAACTTTAAAGAACTCGTGAGTCGGTAATTGTTCAGTCGCTAATTTCTCTTTTAATGCTTTGTTCTCAACTAAGGTTTTCACATTACTGTGATCGCTTACTTTGATGATCTCTTTCATTGGTGGCGTGCCAAATTTAGAGAAGGTATGCATCGCCCAAGAGGTGTCTTTAGACATGTAATAGCTGTTTGAACCATCAAATGACTCAGGCGTTACGCGCACCGGTTTAGAGCTGCCATCAAGCGAGGTACGGAATAAATAACGCTGGCCAGGATCATCCGGTGATGCAGTAAAGTACATAACGTTTTTATCTTCGTTGAGCGCTAGCATATCAATGATGTCGTACTCGCCCGGTGTTAAATCAACAACCGTTTTACCATCGCGAGATACACGGTATAGATGACGCCAACCATCACGCTCACTGTGCCAAATAAAGAACTTACCGTCTTTTGACCAGTTTGCTTTATAAAACCACTCAATAAAAGCATCGTCTTTATCTTCAAGAATTTTAGTCAGCTGCTGTTTTTGCCAGTCGAATAACCAAACCTTGTTGTGGCTTTGCGGACGGTTAAGATCTTGGATCATCAAAGATTCACCAGTGCCTGCCCAGCTAATACGTGGAATATAACGATCGCGATTATCGCCACCTAGTTCAGCCCAGCGAGTTTTCTTGTCGCTAAGACTGACCACACCCACTTTAACCGCAGAGTTCATCTCGCCGGCTTTTGGATACGGAAATTCTTTAAGGGTAGGGTAGAGATCATCGGTGTTATTGATCATGGTGAAGTATTTAACGCCACTGGTATCAAGCTGCCAATAGGCAATTGATTTGTTGTCTGGACTCCAGCGGAAACCATCACGAATGGTAAATTCTTCTTCGTATACCCAGTCAAAATTACCATTAACAATGGTGTCGTTACCATCAGTGGTTAAAGCAGTCACAGCCTTGCTACCCACTTTTTCCATGTAGATATTGTTATCACGCACGTAAGCTACTTTTGAGCTATCTGGTGAGAACTTAGCAAACATCAGCTTTTTCGCTTCGATGTTTTCGCCACCTAACTGATATAGCGAATCAGTTTCGAGGTTTAAAAGCCAAAAATCACCACGGCTACGTGAGCGCCACACTTGCTCGCCATTGGTAAAAACCATCAGCCATTTACCATCTTTAGACCATTGGTAGCTTTCAACGGTGAGTGGCTCTTTATCACCTTTGGGAATTAATTTTTCGTAGCTAACAAGTACCTTACGACCCGTGCCATCGGCGTTATAAAACACAATATCATTGCCTTTTACGCCGTGCTCATCGTCTTTAGCTTTGTCGTCTTGGTTGTTTTTATCGCTTTCGCGCTCTTCAAGTACCGTATAACCAGTACCATCATCGAGCCACGTAAAATAGGTGCTACGCTCAGCTTTAAAGTCTTTTTCTTTATAAATTTGTTCAAGCGAGAGCGGATTAGCCGTTGCGTTCACTGTTGCTGATGGCGTGCTCGCTTGCTCAGTACTTGAGCATGCTTGCAAACCTAAACCCGCAACCACAGCAAACGCAAGGGTTGATGTTTTTATTAAGTTCATTTTGTTGTTCCTAGGTTTTAATTTACCTAGCGTACCAAAATAAACTTATAAAATCTGAGCTTTTATCGTGTTATCAGGGGGGTTGAACTTAAACTCAATCGTCCCACAAGAACATACTGGCTTGCTTGTTGGCAATACGTAGTTCGTAGATATCACTACAAGGGCGCATCGCCGCACCATAGCAAACATGTAACGGCAATAAGTGCTCTTCACGAGGGTGACTAAAACGCGCCGCAGGGGCCATTTGCCACTCTAATAACTTAGCTTGTCGCTGCTGCTCACTCAGCTCAGTATTGCCACATACATCGACTAACCATTGCTCAAAAGCGATATTTTGCGCTTTAATTTCAGCTGTTTCAGGCGTAAAAAATGCGCGCATATTATGAAAAGTAAAGCCAGAACCAATGATCAATAAATTATCGTAATCAAGCTGTTGTAAAGCCTCACCTATCGCTAGGTGTAAGCTTGGCTCAAGGCTTGGATGTAACGACAATTGCACACAAGGTATATCTGCTTCTGGATACATAATCTTCAAAGGCACATACATACCGTGATCAAAGCCACGAGATGGGTTTAAAGTGCTATCAATATTAGCCTTTGCCAATGCTTGATGTACTTTTTCGGCAAGGGCTGGTTCGCCAGGGCTTGGGTACTCAATACTGTAAGCAGGCTCAGGAAAACCATAGTAATCATAAATTAGCTCTGGAGCAGCGCTCGAAGTGATGCTAATAGGGTTTGCTTCCCAATGCGCACTCAACATCAAAATAGCTGACGGCTTTTGAATTTTTGCAGCAATAGACTGCAAACAAGTAACCATATCAGCATGACTTGGATCGCCAAGTAAAGGCATAGGACCGCCGCCATGAGAAACAAAGAAAACGCGTGGCTTTTGCATAAATGTGCTCCTTAAATACGCTTATCACTATAGTGCACGCACAGAGATACAATAACCAGCCACAAAAACGCACAATTAGGGTGTGAATTTACACATCATTAGTTTGTAAGCACTAACTTAGACTCCAAGCTACGTTCATGGCAGGGACTTGCCCTCTTAAGCCACCTTCGAGAGGCTCTTTACACAGTAATGTTAGTTGATAAAAAGCATCGTAGTGCTGATGTAGCTCATCGGCTACCACACTAAACGGCGGGCCCGAAAACTCACTTTGCTGATACTCAAATACCACCACTAACTGCTTTGCCCTATTGGTCAACTCTAGTAAATGTTGGGTATATCGAATACGCATCGGCTTTGGCAGCGCAACTAAAGCGGCACGGTCATAAACCGCGTTGATAGTGCCAAGTTCATTCGCGGTAAGCGCAAAAATATCACCTACCCAAACGGTTAGATTTGCACCTTGGTAACGTAATAGTTCGCCATGTTGGCTAATTTCGGGTTCAAGCTTTAACTCATCAAATAACTGCTTAATGGCAATTTCACTAAGCTCAGCCCCTACAACACGCATACCTTGCGCTAGCAAATAATGAATGTCGTGAGTTTTTCCGCACAGTGGCACAAAAACAGTATCGCCTTGCTGTAAATTTAAGTTAGTAAAATACTGATCTAGATAACGATTAACGTCTCCCTCGTGAAAACCTATTTCGTTATTTTCCCAACGTTGATGCCAATGCGTTGCGTCCATTAGTTGCTCCTAAAATGTTTCAATAAAAACATGATAACTAATTACAAAAGTGATAAAAATAGCAAGATAAACAAACTATGATTGCATAAATGAGAACATGATTGACGATATCGCTCTATTCATACAGATTGTTAAACAAGGTGGCCTGAGTAGCGCAGCTGAAAGTTTGTCGCTACCTACCGCGACAGTATCAAGACGCTTACAACGACTTGAGCAACGCCTAGGGGAGCAGCTATTAAACCGCTCAGCAAGGCAATGCACGTTAACGCAAGCAGGGGAGGTGTATTTTCAAAGTTATGTTGAATTAATTGAGCAATTTGAACAAACCCATCGCCAGCTTAATGAGCAAAAAGCACAATTGTCAGGAAAGCTTAAAGTTTTAGCACCTCTGAATATTAGTCATGGTTTCTTAAAACCAATGTGGCTCGCATTTACTAAACAGTACCCCGATATTCAACTTGAGCTGCTACTTAATAATCAACTTGAGGATCTGAGTAAAAGCCAAGCTGATATAGCGATAAGAGTAGGGCCACAGGCCGATTCTATGCTTCATCAAAAAAAGTTAGGCAGTGTTGATACTTTATTTGTAAGCACTAAAGCATACCTTGATTCGGCACCTGCCTTAGAAGAGCCAGCTGATTTAAAACAGCATAGGTTAATTGGCACCACACTAAGAAGTAAATGGCAGTTGACCAATACACAAACGAATGCAACTTATAACCATATGTGCCGATTTGCGAGCACTTTTAACGACACTGGATTTGTAAAATACTTAGTTTGTGATGAGCAAGGTATCGCTTTGTTACCTCGGTTTGAGGTAATAGATGAATTAAAATCTCAGCAACTAGTTCAAGTATTGCCACACTGGCGAGGCGAAAACCGCGATATTTATGCGATTTGGCCAAGCGCACGTTTACTGAGTAAAAAGGCTGCCTGTTTAAAACAGTTTATAACCGACTACATTGCTGAAAAATTATAAATTCTGCCATTGATACTCCATCTGTTTAGCAGTCAACAAGGCGTGTTCGTAGCTAATAAACTCAGCGACTAAAGCCAAGCTCATATCAATGCCAGCAGAAATACCACCTGAGCTGGTAAACTTACCATCAGTGACCCAACGAGTATCTGCAATCACGTTTAGATCAGAAAACATAGCAGCCAGCTCAGGTTGATCTTGCCAATGTGTCGTGACATTTTTACCACTTAAAAGCCCCGTTTTAGCAAGCAAAAACGCCCCTGTACAAACACTCGCAACACGCTTGGTGTTAGTGGCTGTGTTTTTTAACCAAGCAAGAACCTCTGCTTTTTCTAGCTCTCGTGTATGATCACCTCCAACCACAACAAGTAGATCAAGCAAAGGGCAGTCAGCAAAGCTGTAATGGGGGTTTACACTATAACCACCGCGGGCAAGTACAGGCCTATCATTTTCAGCAATTAAACTCACTTGCCAGTCATTATCCGCTAGACGCCTGGCAGTACTAAACACCTCAAATGGGCCTGAGAAATCGAGTACTTCAGCATCATCATAAATGTAAATTCCAATATTCATACAATTGTTCCTAATAACTGGATTTATTTCTCAAGCAAAAAATCGTACTATGCGATTTTCGCAGTCCGTTAATAACATATTATTAAACTGAGCGCGGTATAGAAACAAAACTTTAAGGCATTGTTAATGCGTTTATTATTATTACTGACAGTATTGCTTGTTGGCTGTAAAACAACAGAGCATGCAGTGAATGAAATCAGTGAGATATCGCCGGGCACAATTTACTACAAAGGCGAAACTTCCAAAAAAAGTGTCGAAGAGTTTGAAAAACTATTAGTTAGTAGCCGTAACCAAATAGATACCTTAGTGATCAATAGTGAAGGCGGCGACGTTATGGCCGGCCTACATTTAGGTGGCTTAGTGCATGAGTATCAACTCAATGTTGTGGTACGCGAGCTTTGTGCATCGTCTTGCGCTAATTATGTACTTACCGCTAGTCCACATGTGCTTGTTGAAGAGCAAGCCGTTATAGGCTGGCATGGCGGCTCATTACAGCCACTATACGTGCCTATGGAACAGCCTCCTGAAGTTGCTAGCTATATTGCAAAATGGCAAACCGCAGAGCGACAATTTTTCGATATCATCAATGTTGAACAAGCCGTTACTATCATAGGGATGATGCCAGGTATTACCGAGAAACGTGATTCAGCTATGTATAGTTACGATGCCCAAACTCTAAAACGTTTAGGGTTACATATAGAGTTTGCAGGTGCGCAAACGGGGATGTCAGCAAGTGGCGAAAAAGTAGCGCAAGTATTCGAACTTGAGGAGTCTGTTCTTAACC
The DNA here is from genome assembly GCF_004792295.1 of Pseudoalteromonas sp. MEBiC 03607. Taxonomy (NCBI): domain Bacteria; kingdom Pseudomonadati; phylum Pseudomonadota; class Gammaproteobacteria; order Alteromonadales; family Pseudoalteromonadaceae; genus Pseudoalteromonas; species Pseudoalteromonas sp. MEBiC 03607. The sequence continues at coordinate 404,533 of NZ_SRRY01000002.1, read as the reverse complement.
ACTTTTTAATGCTCAACGATATTGTTTCAGCAGAACTAATTAACTAATACCAATCCGCTTAATTAAGCGAATTGGGATACAAAAAAGCCAACATCATGTTGGCTTTTTTGTATCCTATTTAATCTAACTCTAATTGGGCTTTTTCAACACTTTCCGCGGGTAATTCTTTTTGAACAGAAACCCCTAATTCTTTGAACTCAGAGGCTTGCTTAATTAAGTTTCCTTTACCACGGTACAGCTGAGAAAACGCTTTATCGTAGCTTTCTTTGGCGCGGTCTAATTGCTTACCAACCCCTTCCATACTGGTTAGAAAACCATTGAGCTTGTTGTAAAAACGCTCTGCTCGGGCGGCTAGCTCTTTTGAGTATTTAGTTTGCTCTTCAAAACGCCACAGTTGTTTTACGATGTTCAAACTGGTTAATAACGTTGTTGGTGTTGCAACTAAGATATTTTTTTCGATAGCCTGCTGATATATATCACTTTGGTATTTAAGTGCTTCAACAAAAGCCGACTCTATCGGTACAAACATGATCACCACTTCAGGTGAGTTAATACCGGGTAGCCTATCGTAGGCTTTGCTTGCTAACTCGTTAATACGTGATTGCACCGCCGCTACATGCTCTTTAATCGCTTGCTGTGCTTCAAGCTCGGTATCGGCGTTTACATAGCGTGTATACGCGTTTAAAGAGGTTTTAGCATCAATAACTAAATGGCGTTGCTGGGGTAAATACACCACAACATCTGGGCGTAGACGACCATCTTCAGTGTTAAACGACACTTCACGTTGATAGTCTACCCCAGCACGCAGTCCGGCGCTGTCGAGTACATTTTCAAGCATTAACTCTCCCCAATTACCTTGGGTTTTCTTTTGTCCTTGTAGTGCTGTACTCAGCCTATCTGCTTGCTCAGTAATAGCTTGGCTTTTAGCCTGTAAATGCAATAACTCTGTTTTTAGCGCAGCACGTTGTTTAAGATCTTCAACGTGGATCAATTCCATCTTATCGCGAAAGCCTTTTAGCTCACCTTGAACCGGTTTTAATAGTTGTTCGATGCTTTCTTGGTTTAGAGTTTTAAAACGCTGAGACTTCTCTTCAAGGATTTGGTTAGCGAGGTTTTCAAACTCTTTTTTGAGTTGCTCTTTGCTCTCTTTGATATGACTAAGCTGCTCTTTAAAGTGCAGCTCTTTTTGCTCTATCGTGCTGCGTAAGGTACTTAATTCAACATCTCGCTGATTAAGAGCCGCTTTAGTCTCAGTGAGTTCGGCTTCAACTCTACGCCAAAATTGGTTGTATTGTTGCGCTTGTTTTTCTTGTTCTACAAAACGGGTTTTAAAATGTTGCGATTCATCACGCTGTTCAGCGTAATCTTGCTGTAACTGTGAAAGCGAAAGTTGGCTTTCTTGCAGTTGCAGCTGCTTTTGCTCTAGATTGCTTTGCTGAATTTGATAGCTATTTTGCAGCTCGGTTAACTGATTTTTTAAGCGACTTTTTTGCAAGGCAAAAATAACACCACTTGCAACTGCACCTACAGCACCACCAAGTACCACACTTTGCCAATTAATCTGTGCAATTAGCTCTGTAATCATAACGAAAACTCAATAACTTGAAGACACATCATCATAACGAATTAGTACTCGGCAGAGTAGGGGAGCAAGCATAAAAAAAGCCAGCTCAAGGTGAGCTGGCTCTAACATTACTAAAATTTAGTAACCAAATGGGAAATCAACATAATGCTTATGTAAACTGCAATTTAACAACAAGCATAATAATAGACGCCCTAAAATTTGATTAGTTCAAAAAAACTTTCAAAAAATTTAATTTTTTATCAGAGCAAGCATTTGATCTTCATCAAACTGAGTGAAACTCATTGATTTTTCAGTGAATAATGCATCAACAAGTGCTTGCTTATGCTGCTGCATTTTAAATACTTTTTGTTCAATTGAGTTGGCCATAATTAATTTATAAACAAACACAGGGTTAGTTTGGCCAATTCGATAGGCTCTATCTGTTGCTTGTTTTTCTACGGCAGGGTTCCACCAAGGATCAAAGTGAATCACTGTATCGGCCTGAGTTAAGTTCAAACCGGTTCCTCCGGCCTTTAAACTAATTAAGAATACAGAGGTATCTCCCTGAGTAAACTCAGCAATTACTTTATCGCGATGGCGCGTTTGACCTGTGAGCATACTAAAACTGATACCCAATTCATTTAATCGTTCAGCAATGACATCAAGCGCCATGGTAAATTGACTAAATATAATCACCTTACGACCTTCACTGAGCATAATTGGTAAATGCTTAGACAACCAATCAAGCTTGGCGCTGCCAGCTTGAGAGCTTGGATCAATCAGTTTTGGATGACAACAAATCTGGCGTAACTTTAATAACGCATCTAAAAACGCAAGTTTACTCTTTTGCACACCTTGCTGAGCAAATAAATCGACAAGCTTTTGCTCAAGAGATTCTGTAATTCCTGTATAGAGTTCTTTTTGTTTTGCCTCAAACTCAAACTCTTTAATTAGCTCAGTTTTTTCTGGTAGCTCTTGAGTAACCTGTGCTTTAGTGCGGCGTAAGATGAATGGCATGATCAAAGACTTCAATTCATCAGCACGCTGTACATCGTTATCACGCTCAATCGGCGTCTGGAAATAATCTTTGTAATGAGCTTGTGAGCCAAGTAAAGAAGGCATAGCAAAATCAAGTAACGACTTAAGCTCAAAGAGGTTGTTTTCGATAGGTGTGCCACTTAAACATAACTTAAAGTCAGCATTAAGTCGTTTAACTAAGCGCGAAACCTGCGCAGCATCATTTTTAATGTATTGCGCTTCATCAAGAATAATATTTTCAAAATACAGCGGTGAATAAAAAGCGATATCACGTTTAAGTAAAGGGTAGGTCGTTAAAATACAATCAGCCTGTGATAACTGCTGCAATTGCTCGCTGCGAGCAGCACCAAACACGGTAGTAATTTTAAGGTGGCTGGCAAACTTATTAATTTCACTTTGCCAGTTTCCAACCAAACTGGTAGGGCAAATAATTAAAGTTGGCCCTGCCTGAGGTAATTGCTTTGCGTTTGCCAAAAAGGCAATAACTTGAAGGGTTTTCCCTAGCCCCATGTCATCAGCTAAAATCCCACCTAGTTGGTGTCGTTTTAAAAAGTTGAGCCAATCAACACCGTGTTGCTGATATTCTCTTAACTGCACTCCCTTGTTTAATCCTTGAATATCGGACTTTTTAATTAACTGTTGCGAATGACTTAATTCCGCTAAATAGGCATCAAGCGTATCATCAACAATATTCACTTTAATGGCTGTCTGCTCTATTAATTGTGGTAAAAATGACAGCGGCATTAAAATTTCATCACGTGTTTTTATGTGTTCAAAACGTTCACGGTATTCATTTAGTTGCGCTATGGCAGCTTTATTAATAACAGCGAAACGCTTGCCTACATTAAAATAGAAGAACTGCTCACTTTGCCTGTTAAGCGATTGAAAGTTTTTATCATCAGTAGTGAAAAGCTGCTGCGTCTTAACACCAGAGATCACTATTTTACTAACTATTTGGTGACCTTTGCCGCGCTGTACTTGAAGTGAAAGTTGCTTTAAAGCTTTACCTACATTTAGATCGTCGTTAATTTTCCAACAGCGTTTTGACAAGTTTGGAATAATTTCAAACTTTAACCAGTGCTCATGTATAACTGATTGTTTATTAAATATAAAATCAGTTTGTAAAGCCCCTTTACAAAGCTCAAAACCAAGGTTGATTAATTCATTTACAACGGTATTCTCGAATGATTGATTAATAATCTCTGCAGGAGCTTGGCTTAAATCATACAAAGAACGTTGGTAATTAAACTTAAGTGATAACCGAATAGTTCCTTCATCATTATTTAAGCTAATGACAGGAAAAACACTACGCGCATTACAAATTTTATTCTCTTTGTACGCATGAGGGATTACCCCTTCACCAAAATTATCACTGAGCTGCTGATAGACTCGATCAAAGTTTTCACTATGTATTGCAGGCATATTTGCTAGTAAGGCAATTTCATCAGCAGTTAAAGGTGTTCTGATGCGACCGACTTTTAGCTTATCAGGGTCAAGGTAAGTAGGCGGTGTTGTTTTTAATAATAACCAATTATCTTGACCTGCGAGTGTCATACTCAATGAGGTTAGATCTTTATTTTGTTTCCAATCAAACTCTAGAGCTTGCATGGTATCTGCTTTAATAGCTTGGCGAGAACGACCTAAAAATAAACGCTGTGTGGCAATAAGTTGTTGCAGGGCCGCAAACCCCCATTGACCTTTAAGCTCTAACTTACCAAGGGCATTTTGCGAGCGGATCCAACTATAAAGTCGAAAGTCAGACTCTAGTAAATCTGTTGGTGTAACAAAGCTATTTAATTGTTGTTCAGTAAGGTTGCGGCCAAGGGTATAGTTATGATCGGGATCGAAATTAGCTATTTTAGGCGTTAATGTTACAACCGATTTTTCAACATCTAAAACAAAAAGTAGAACTTGTTTGGCTGTATCATTCGATGCTTGCTTTAATGTTTTAAGCTCACTAAACCAATCATTAATAATATAATCTTCGCCATAATTGCCTGAATGTTCAATTTTTAACTTAAGTAAAACTGCAGCGATGTGGCGGCATTTTGTTTTTGAACCACATGTACAGTGTGAATCAACCGAAAAACCAGTTGGTAATTTACTGATCTCAATATGCTGGGTAAATGTATTCCCTTCATTACCAAACATAGATGCATCTATAACACTAAAATCACTATTGTGTTCTAACCAGTTGATTTGACCGTTCTGATGATACTCTTTAGCTTTACTTAACACATGCGGCTTAAATAGCTGTTTGATGAATCGTTCAGAAAGAGGAAACTGGGTTTCTTGCTCTTGTTTGATTTCCTCAAAGATAGCTAATAAGTCATTTTTGGATAAGTTAGCAGACATAAAGTTTTTGGCAGTAAAAACAAAAAATAATTCTGCCAGTATATGATCTATCGGCGATGAGCTAAAGCACTAATAAGCCATTTTGGACTGGTTGGAGCTGATAAGTTGGTAAAAAAGTGTTTTATAAAACAGCAAATCGACTTAAAACATAAAAAGCTGATTTAACAAACAGCAATCGCACAAGTTATGAACAACTTATAAACAACGAAGGGGCTTTACAGATCACTTTTTTACTAAGATACGTAAGGAAAACCAAAAAAGAGCTGTAAAGGGGTTATAAGTTAGTAAAATAGTGATCTGAGAGGGTAGGATCTTATGATTATTGCCAAATGAGATCATTATTTTACTAACTAAACAGGAGAACAGATCACGCTTTTACTAACATAAAAAGCGTGATAGATCGTTATTTTACTAACTAATTAAAGCTATTTAATAGCTTTGTTAATTGCTCTAAGCGTTTGTCAGTCATAACTTTATTATCTATTTTCACAGATAGATCACCACTTTTAATGTTGCGCTGTACAACAACAAATTCACTATCAAGTATTGCTTCACGGCGACTGGCCGATACTGGCTCTGCCGTTAAACGTTTAGTGATAGCTAAAGCGCGTTTGTCATCACTGCTAATAGCCACAAGCTCAGCATCAGAACTGATTTCGTCAACAAGCTGAGTAAACGCTTGCTCGTCTCGCTCTTTAGCTGCTATGAGCTTTTTAGCGACCTCACGACCTACGTGATTTGCAGTAGGGTAAAGGCTTAAAACCGTTGCTGGAAGATTCTCATAAGCTTTGATTGCATCAGCAATTGCAGTGTGAGATACGCCTTCAATAGCAGCAATTTCACGATAAGAGCCTTTTTTACCTTCAGCAATAAGCTCATCACGGGTCTGTTGATATGCTTGACCAAGCTCCCATAAACTCGGGGCAATGTATTGATCTGAAGAAACGGCAAGAATTTTTGCATCTTGATCTGTAAAGTCTGCAGAGCTTAATACTAAGTAATCAGAATTACTTAAAATACAGGCTTTACGACGACGTGAGCCTGCTAATACAAGCATTTCGTCACCTTTATCCCAACATAGGGCAGGGTGCTGGTTACGACCGTCTTCAGCAATTGCAGGTAGAATATCGGCAACTGACTTTTCGTTTAGAAGTGATTGTACTCGGCGGTTTTTACCATATACCTTTGTTTTAGCTTCAATTTCAGAGCTAGGGATCACTTTACATACCAACGTAATTTGACGGGTAGGATCACTAGGAGCAGGCATACTGATAACATCACCGGCAGATGCTTTTTCAAGCAATGCATCTAAACTGCTACTTTCAATAGAGGTTGAAAAAGGATCTAAGCTGGTATCATTTTTACGTTTTTTAGCCATCTTTATTATTAACCTTACTTAGCTGTATTTAGTGTTGATTGAGTTGATTGCCAGTTAGATCTGATCAACATTTCAAGTTCATCAACCACATCTTTGATATTTTCTTGAGCACGTAATAGTGACTCGCGACTTGCTAAGCTGTCAGAAGTCTTTTGATCAAAAATGGTATTAAATGATGATGAGCTGGCTGTTATAGCAGAACTATGATTTATAGGGTAACTCATTACTTGACGACCGAAGGCACTACGTACATCTTTTACGATATCACGCTGTGAGTGATTGCCTTTCACATAGTTAGTAACTAAGAACTGCATAAAATCCCATCCCTCGTGACCAAGGGCTGCAACTGTATGGTATATCTCACCTAATCGTTTTAAATATTTATTGTTGGCATCAAAGTCTACTGCTTCTGGATGAACAGGAATAAGCATTGATGTAGAAGCCATTAATGCATTATAAAACATAAAGTTAAGAGAAGGAGCGGTGTCAATTAGAATGATATCAAATTGATCTTTTACTGGCTCAATAACTTTCTCTAATAACTTGTGGTAATGACGTGTTTTATCGTAGCTTGAGCTGTCTTTTAGTAAAGTGGCTGTTTCATGCTCAAAATAAAAGTCATCCATACCTGAAGGTAAGATACGGATATTAGGAATATGAGTAGGTAGAAATGCGCTTGTAACTAATTCATCCCAGGTTTCATTATCTTCAAGTTCAATACAATCACGCATTAAGTCACCTACAGTGATTGGATCAGGTTCACTTGGTGGGAAAAAGCTTGAAGATGAACCTTGTGGGTCAAGGTCAATGATACCAATGCGATAACGTTTAATATTGGTGGTAGCCAGAGCTGCGGCTATATTAACCATACTAGTTGTTTTACCACATCCACCTTTTAGTGAATTAATAACAATAACTTGTAATTTATCATCTAGAGTTCGGTGATCTGGCTTGATATCCATGATATCTGCCATAGCAAAAATATTGACTAACGTATAAGCATAGTGACCATTTGCGCCACGTTTGATATTTAATTCATCAAAGTCACCATTGTCATGGCGTCTTTTAAGGGTGCGATTATTACAACCTAGTAGATCAGCAGCGGCTTTTTGAGTGTAAGTGCGAAGTTCTTTTTCTTCAGACTTAAGATGGGCACGGTAATGTTGAATACGTCCTTCTAGCGATTTTTCAGCAACTTCTGCTGTCGCTTTTAGTAACCTATAAGTGGCTAGCGCATTATTATTGATAGACATACTTTCTTCCTCAAAGTTATGCTTTAAGTATAATGTCCATTCAAATTGCTGTAAACAAGTATTTAAGACGACATGCCTTTTATTAATAAGACATTTAATAAAAAATTGTAACTTTACTTATGCTAAGTATAAATAAGTAAGTTTAATATCGGTTAAATATATAGGTATATAAGGTTAAGATGCTAAAATAGTGTAATATCTAGCTGATTTGATTGAATATTTTATAAAATAGCAGATCATAGTTTTACTTGGTTAAGATCAGATCTCTTATTACTCACAGATCAGCTTATTACTAAGTAAAAAATGGGCTTTTTAGTTATGCACAGCTTAATCACCAAATTACTCACAATTATGTCTGTGTAGATCAAAATTTTACTAACTAAATTAGAAAGTTATACACTGGTACCCAGGTAAAATTAAGCATTTAGTTAGTACGGATCTGATCTATAGTTGGTACAGATCAGATCTATGCTAACTTAAACTTGGTTTATCCACATGCGATTTAAAAAATAGAGATTTATGTCGTGTAAATAAGCCTTAAAAAGTAGATTCACCGGACATAAATTGAACTGAGTTAGTAAAATCGCCACCTATGAACTATAACTTAGTAAAAATCTGATCTGAAAATTAGCAATTACGAGAGAGTTAGTATAAATCTGATCCTAAGAAATTAATTGAGATCGGATCAAGTTTTTACTAACTTAAACATTTAACTTTTTAAGTTTTATGTGTTGTTATTAACTGTCGAAGAAAAATTGGAAATAAGAACAATGAGCCGAAAGGTCAACATCTCGGTAGATAACTTACCCGATACATTACGCGGGCAGATCCACGGGGTGGAAAGTGCAATAGATAATGAAAGTCTAGCACTATTTACAGACAACAAAGATGTGCGCGTTTCAATTGAAAATGCTGCTCATGGTTTGAGAGCTTACTCAAATACATTTAATCATTATGATTTATGGGGACGTTTTGTCCGTTCCGGTCATAAAAAGCTTCCGGTTGAAGAAGCACCAAAGAAAACAATCGTCACACGCAGAATCTCTGAAAAAGTAGACGGCATTCTTTATGATGGCGAAATAAAAATTACACCTGCGGTAGTAAGCACTCGTAAAGATGGTGAAGATGTAGAATATCTTGTTTGGCCATCTGACCGAGAAGAAAAAGTCGAGCGAGCTCTGATCCGTTTAGCTTCTAAAGGTAAAATTGTAAAAATTAATTTTAAATCGGGTATTCAATACGCGGTTGTTTTTTCAATGAATGAATTGGCGCAAGAGCTGAAAGCTGTTGGCCAGTCGATGCCATATCCTCAAATTAAAGAATCTTTAGAAGCATTACAAGGTTCTAAACTTTCATTTAGATACTCAGCAACCGACACCCGCAATTCTGATATTGATGATTCATTTTACGAATCGAATATGAACTTTTTATCGTCACTGCACTTTAGTGGCAAGAAAGGTCAAGGTGGTAACGTAAAATGTGTTGCATGTTTAAATGCGTTCGTACATAACATGATCGATAATCTTGAATATAAAGGTTATTACTTTAATAGTGCACAAGAATTAAAGCGTGGTTTATCACGTTGGATGATGCTGCGTTTGTATCATTTATGGCGTTATGCTGCACCGGGTAAAACCTACCATTTTCGACTTTTATCAATTATGGAAAAGTACGGCTCAATCTATTCGACAGATGAAATAACAGAAAACAAATTGAAAGCATTGCGTCGTGATATGACGACAACAATGAAAGATTTGATCGAAAAAGGTGCAATTTCAGAATATAACATTACCAACGTTAAAGATGATAAAACAGGTAATATTATTGATTACACTTACGAGATGCATCCGTCTGACCAATTTTGTGACGAGATTCTTACACTAAATAAGCATAATAAACGAATCGAAATACAAGGTGGCAAACGCATTGTTGAGAATGCAGTTTTAATTGATGAAGATAAAATTGAAGAAATAGTAGAAGACTAATTTTTTTAATACTACTAACTACAAACAAAAGGCCACGTAAGTGGCCTTTTTAACATAATCAATCTGTTACTTGTTCTAAGTAAAGTCTATCAACTAAGAAATCATATTCTCTTTTACGAGGATGGCTTTGTGGTTTTTGATAATCAGATAACGTACCAAGTTTTACAACTGGTTCAGGGTTTATCAATATAAATGGTAAAGCAGCGCTAACATGATATCTGTTCTGAGCAGTGTATCTCACATTAACTTGTGGGCTTACCCTTGTTGGTCTACGAATTCGTAATTTCTCTTTATCACCTAAACTTGCAACACGACTTTGTTCTTGTGCAACAAGTGCTTGCCAAGAATGTTGATCGATCATTCTTGGATTTGAATAACTTGCAGACTTTTCTAACATAGCGAGTGCCATTTTTTTCGTTAGTGTTTTAGTTGCATGTTTGTGCATCCAAGTAAAACGAACAGAGTAGGGTGACTCTGTTTCATAGTGAATTTTACGATAGGCAGCTAAAGTAATTAAGTTTGGCACAGCATTATGAACAGCTTCAAAGCGTGCATCGTTATTATCGATAGCCAACACACAATTTTTAAAATCAGCTTTGGCTTTGTTTATTTGATTGATTCTGGCGGTAATATTTTGTTTATCAACATCTTTAAGCACTAATAAGCCAGGATGCCTTTTAAGTACTCGACTACTTAAGCCCGTCTTTTTATAAAAATCACCAAACGAATTAATGATTTGTTTTTGTGCATCAGCACCTTCAACTTTTATGACAGGTATTGCCGAAGGGACTTTTTTCTCATCGTTTATATCAATATCAGGTAATTGATAATATGACGCTTTATGAAAATCAAGCTGTTTTAATTCATCACAAAATAGGTGGGTTAACTCATTAACTAAATCAAACTGACTGCGAATTTCAAGTTTAGTACTCATAGGAACACATCTTACATATAGATTCCCTAAGTTTAACCTTATCACCTGTTGTTTTAAATATTTATTTCACTTATATGTTGACCTTACATTGAACTTTAATTAAGTATGATGTGTTCTTATATATTGGTGCTTAGCATGTATTTTTATTATTTCAACTTAGTGATAAAAAGTGTTTTTAACTAGCGTAAAGCTGAGGTTACACTAGTGCTATCTTATAGTAAGATGTGTTCTTATATTTCTGTAATAGCAGCTCGCTATATAGAACAGGTAACTTACTGTTCTATAATGTTTAAATCGTTATTTTTTAATTATTCATAGCTAAAGTATTTATCAAATAACTAAATAATTACAATTAGCTGAATATTGTCCTTGAACTTAGTACCTGCAATAAGTTAGTTTTCGTTAACGGTCTATGTTAGGAATGAGGAAAGAACATGCAATCGTGGAACCCAGACAGCTGGAGAAAACTGCCGATACTTCAGCAGCCAGAGTACCCAGATCAAGAAGCCCTAAAATCAGTTGAGGGGCAATTAAAAAGTGCACCACCTTTAGTTTTTGCTGAAGAGACGCGTAGCTTATATAAACAACTAGAAGCTGTATGTGAGGGCAGAGCCTTCTTATTACAAGGTGGTGATTGTGCAGAGTCATTCAGTGACTTTAACGCTGCGAATATCCGCGACACCTTTAAAACACTTTTACAAATGGCCGTCGTTTTAACTTATGGTGGTAAATGCCCTGTTGTTAAAATTGCACGTATGGCAGGTCAGTATGCTAAGCCACGCTCATCAGATTACGAAACGATTGACGGTGTTTCATTGCCTTCATACCGTGGTGATATCATCAATAACTTTGAATTTACAGAGCAAGCGCGTATCCCAGATCCACAGCGCTTAATGACGGCGTACCATCACAGTGCAGCAACGTTGAATTTATTACGTGCATTTGCCCAAGGTGGATTAGCTGATTTACATCAAGTAAACCGTTGGAACATGGGTTTTGTTGCAGCAAATCCACTTAAAGAGAAATACCAACAGTTAGCAGACAGAATTCAAGATGCCCTTGAATTTATGGAAGTGTGCGGTATCGACTCAACAGTTGCACCAAGCTTAAAAGAAACAGACTTATTTACATCACACGAAGCATTATTATTAGGCTACGAAGAAGCATTAACACGTCGTGACCATCTATCAGGTGACTGGTACGATTGTTCTGCACACTTTGTTTGGATTGGTGAGCGTACACGTCAGTTAGATCACGCACATATCGAGTTCTTTAAAGGTATTAAAAACCCAATCGGTGTGAAAGTTGGCCCTGGTATGGACCCAGACGAGCTTATTAAATTAATTGATGCTGTTAACCCAGATAACATTCCTGGGCGCTTAACATTAATTACCAGAATGGGTGCTGATGTACTTCCAGAGAAACTGCCGGCACTGGTACGCAAAGTACAACAAGAAGGCCGTAAAGTAATTTGGAGCTCTGATCCAATGCACGGTAATACAGAAAAAGCGAGCTCAGGCTACAAAACACGAAGCTTTAATAACATTCTTCGTGAAATTAGCCAGTTCTTCGCAGTTCATAAAGCTGAGGGTTCATACCCAGGCGGTGTTCACCTTGAAATGACTGGCCAACACGTAACTGAATGTACCGGTGGTGCGTATGGTTTATCTGATGAAGACTTAGCACAACGTTATCGCACACAGTGCGACCCGCGTTTAAATGCTGACCAAGTATTAGAACTTGGTTTCTTAGTCGCAGATTTATTAAAAGACGCACGTAAGTAACTTATAAGTTATACAAAAAAGGCTGCTATTTGCAGCCTTTTTTAATGTCCGATACTAAAGAAAGTTAGTACTTACGTCTTTCAAGACCTGTATCAGATATAATCTTTGCAGATATTTCTTCAACAGAATGATGTGTTGAATTTAAATATTGAATCTTTTGTTTTTTATAAAGCATTTCTACTTCACGAACTTCAATACGACACTGTTTTAAAGACGCATATTTAGAGTTCGCCATACGACGTTGGCGAATATCAGCAAGGCGAACAGGATCAATTGTTAAACCAAATAGCTTATGTTTGTAGGCCTTTAAACATTCAGGAAGGGTGCCACGCTCTAAATCATCTTCTGTAAGTGGATAGTTGGCTGCTTTTATGCCGTACTGCAATGCTAGATATAAACTAGTAGGTGTTTTACCACTTCGGCTAACGCCGACAAGAATAATGTCTGCCTCAGAATAATTTTTTATATTAGCGCCATCATCATTGGTCAGTGCATAGTTCACCGCATCAATTCTAAAGTCATAGCTTTTCTCATGCATTGAATGTGTTCTATGTACTTTTGGTACAGGGGCAACATTGAGCTCTTGAGCGATTTTATCACTGTATTGAGATAAAAAGTCATAACATACCGCACATGACGATTTTATAATTTCACTTAATTCATGGTTCACAAAAGTGAAAAATACCAAAGGTTGCTCACCATCTCGTTGAGCTGTTGAGTTAATTAAGTTCCTAACTTCGTTTGCTTTTTTTTCTGTTTCAACAAAAGGAATCGTTTTGTGATTAAACTCCACAGGAAACATAGATAAGGTCGCATGACCAAAGACTTCGGAGGTGATAGCTGTTCCATCAGAGATATAAAATGCAGTTCTCATATTTAACCTTTTTATTACCTTTATCTGCAAAATAGGGGCTTCACGGTTTACGTGAGGTCTGTTGCCAGTGTAGAATGACTACGACCTTTTTAGAAGGTTTTCTTTCTTAACTCTCACAGTTAGTACTACAATTTGTTTATGGAGAAAGATCCGTGCAAGAATACGTTCTCTGGTATCAAGAGCTTGGTATGCAAGATGTTCCACGTGTTGGCGGTAAAAACGCTTCACTGGGTGAAATGATCTCAAACCTAGCTAACGCTGGTGTTCAAGTGCCAGGTGGTTTCGCTACAACCGCTGATGCATTCAATGAGTTTCTAGAGCAATCTGGTTTAAACTCAAAAATCCACGATATTTTAGACACATTGGATGTGGATGATGTAAATACACTCGCTAAAGTCGGTGCCGAAATCCGCCAATGGATTATCGACACACCATTCCAACCTAACCTAGACCAAGCCATTCGCGACGCATACAGCCAATTACATGGCGACGCATCTCAAGATGTATCATTTGCAGTTCGCTCATCTGCAACAGCAGAAGACATGCCAGACGCTTCATTTGCAGGACAACAAGAAACGTTTTTAAACGTACGTGGTATTGATTCAGTTATGACTGCAATCAAACACGTGTTTGCCTCACTATTTAATGACCGCGCTATTTCTTACCGTGTTCACCAAGGTTATGATCACCGTGGTGTTGCATTATCAGCTGGTATCCAACGCATGGTTCGTTCAGATAAAGCAGCTTCAGGTGTTATGTTCAGTATTGATACTGAATCTGGCTTTGAAGATGTAGTATTTGTAACGTCAAGCTATGGTCTTGGGGAAATGGTTGTACAGGGTGCTGTAAACCCAGATGAATTCTATGTTCACAAACCAACACTTGCTAACGGTAAACCTGCTGTAGTTCGCCGTAACATTGGTTCTAAAGCAATCCAAATGATTTACTCTGCAGATGAATCACACGGCAAGCAAGTTGAAATTGTTGATGTAGATTCTGCACTATCAAACAAATTCTCAATCACAGATGCTGAAGTTCAAGAACTTGCAAAGCAAGCTGTGATCATTGAAAAACACTACGGTCGTCCAATGGACATCGAGTGGGCAAAAGATGGTAACGACGGCAAGCTTTATATTGTTCAAGCACGTCCAGAAACTGTTCGCTCAAATGAAGACGCAAACGTAATGGAACGTTTCCAACTAAACGGCACAAGTGCTGTTGTAGTTGAAGGCCGTGCTATTGGTCACAAAATTGGTTCAGGTACTGTTCGTGTACTTAATTCAATTGACGAAATGGACAAAGTACAACAAGGCGACATCCTAGTTACTGACATGACTGACCCAGATTGGGAGCCGATCATGAAACGTGCCGCTGCGATTGTAACAAACCGTGGTGGTCGTACTTGTCACGCTGCAATCATTGCTCGTGAACTTGGTATTCCTGCAGTTGTTGGTTGTGGTAATGCAACTGATTTAATTCAAGCAGGTCAGGATGTAACAGTATCGTGTGCCGAAGGTGACACAGGTTATATCTACGAAGGTATTTTAGATTACGAAGTACTTACTTCACGTGTTGATGAAATGCCCGAATTACCAATGAAAATTATGATGAACGTGGGTAACCCAGATCGTGCATTCGACTTCGCGCGTTTACCACATGCTGGTGTTGGTCTTGCTCGTGTTGAATTCGTAATCAACCGTATGATCGGTGTTCACCCTAAAGCACTTCTTAACTTTGATGCGCAATCTGATGAGCTTAAAGCTGAAATTTCAGAAATGATGGCAGGTTATGAATCGCCAGTTGAATTCTATATTTCTAAGCTTGTTGAAGGTATTGCAACACTAGGTTGTGCATTTGCACCTGAGCGTGTAATCGTTCGTATGTCTGACTTTAAGTCTAACGAATATGCAAACCTTGTTGGCGGCCAGCAATATGAGCCGGAAGAAGAAAACCCAATGATTGGTTTCCGTGGTGCAGCGCGTTATATCTCTGAAGATTTCCGTGACTGTTTCGCGTTAGAGTGTGAAGCAATTAAACGTGTTCGCAACGAAATGGGTATGACTAACATCGAAATCATGATCCCATTTGTACGTACACTTGAAGAAGGTAAACGCGTTATTGAATTACTTGAAGAGCACGGTCTTAAACGTGGCGAAAATGGCCTTAAAGTAATCATGATGTGTGAATTACCATCAAACGCTTTACTAGCAGATGAGTTCTTAGAGTATTTCGATGGTTTCTCTATCGGTTCAAACGACTTAACTCAGTTAACATTAGGTCTTGACCGTGATTCAGGTTTAATTGCACATCTATTTGATGAGCGTAACCCTGCAATCAAGAAACTATTATCAATGGCTATTCAAACAGCTAAAGCAAAAGGCAAATACGTAGGTATTTGTGGTCAGGGTCCTTCAGATCATGAAGACTTTGCAGCTTGGTTAGTTGAGCAGGGCATTGATTCTGTTTCTCTAAACCCAGATACAGTATTAGAAACTTGGTTATATCTTGCTAAAAAATTAGCCGACTAAGTACTTTATTTAGCTAAAATAAAGAACCTAATATAAAAAATGCCAGCAATTAGCTGGCATTTTTGTTACTTTGAAGGACAACACGCCCTTTAAATCAGCGAGCAAGTTTTTTATCAATATAAGCACATGACCTAGTGAGTGCCTTTTGACACAAGGTTAAATAATCACGCGCTTTAGGGTAATAAAATGATAAACAAAAAAGCCCGGCAATAAAAAAAATAAGCGAAGGTCCAGGTACAACAATAAAAACTAAGCCCAGTAGTAAACTTAGTAAACCCAAACTGATTAATGCAATTTTCTTCATATCCATATCTCTTTGATGCTTTTATAAACAGTATAAAAGTAATGCTTTCAAAATCGATAAAAAGAGTGTTACAAACTGTAAAATCTTCAATTTAACTTAGCTACTAGCATGATATAATTTGCAAAATGTCTTAATTTGTCACCGTCATGATAGCAACAATAAGTCAACAACAAGTCGCATCTGAATTAGTCGCTAATTATTTAGAAACGATTAAAAAGCAAGGTTTTAACGGCGATACTGATGCAAGTTTTTCAACGCGTTTGAGCTTATCGACCGATAACAGCGTGTATCAACAAGTACCGCAGGGTGTTATCTTTCCAAAGTCAGCGAAAGATATACAACTGGCTATGCAAATTGCCTCTCGTGATCCTTTTTTATCACTGACTTTTGGCCCGCGTGGCGGTGGTACAGGTACCAATGGTCAATCACTAACTCCTGGCATTGTTGTTGATTTATCACGATACATGCGTGAAATATTAGAAATCAATGTCGAAGAAAACTGGGTTAGAGTACAAACAGGTGTAATAAAAGATCAACTAAACGACTTTTTACGGCCTTATGGTTTTTTCTTTGCGCCCGATTTATCTACTAGTAACCGCGCAACAATTGGCGGAATGATAAATACAGATGCATCAGGTCAAGGCTCTTTGGTTTATGGCAAGACCAGTGATCATGTTTTAGGTCTTACAACTTATCTTGTTGATGGCACTGAAATGTCAACAACCCCCATGCCTATAGAAAAAGCTAAAGTAATTGCTGAACAAAACACCACGGTAGGTAAATTATATAAAACAGTTATCGATATTGGCCTTGATAATCGAGACGCTATTTTAGAAAAATTCCCACGTTTAAACCGTTTTCTGACCGGTTATGATTTAGAACATATTTTTTCTGATGATTTACAGACCTTTGATATGAGCCGATTAATTACTGGTTCTGAAGGTTCGTTAGGTATAGTTACCGAAGCAAAATTAAACATTACACCAATTGCTGAATTTAAGACATTAATCAACATTAAATACGATAGCTTTGATTCTGCTCTTCGTCATTCGCCATTCTTAGTCGCAGCAAATGCGACTTCTGTAGAAACAGTCGATAGCAAAGTACTGAATCTTGCTCGAGAAGATATTATTTGGCATTCAGTATCGGACTTAATAACCGATGTTGAAAACAAAGATATGCAAGGCCTCAACATGGTTGAGTTCAATGCGGTTTCACCAGAAGATATTAAAGATAAAGTTGAGTCCCTATGTAAGTTACTTGATAAATGTGTCGAAGAGCAAACTAATGGGGTCATCGGTTATCAGTTAACCAATGATAAAGCTGATATTTTAAAAATTTATGCAATGCGTAAGAAATCAGTTGGACTTTTAGGCAATGTAAAAGGCAGTCAAAAACCGTTAGCTTTTGCCGAAGATACCGCTGTACCACCTGAAAACTTAGCCGATTTTATTGTAGAGTTTCGCGAACTACTTGATAGCCATAATTTGCAATATGGTATGTTTGGTCATGTTGATGCTGGCGTACTACACGTACGACCGGCACTTGATATGTGTGATCCTGAACAAGAAAAATTGCTTCGCCATATTTCAGATGAAGTCGTTAAACTGACTGCCAAATATGGCGGCTTAATGTGGGGCGAGCACGGTAAAGGATATCGTAGTGAGTATGGCCCTGAATTTTTCGGCGATCATTTATTTACACAACTAAGAAAAATCAAAGCGGCATTTGATCCAAATAACAGAGTAAACCCAGGAAAAATATGTACGCCAATTGAAAGTAAAGACTCACTAGTTTCTGTTGACGATCAAAAGCGTGCCTGGTTCGACAAAGAAATTTCTATCGATGTTAAAACAGAATTTAATAACGCTATGACCTGTAACGGTAATGGCCTGTGTTTTAATTACGATGAAAAATCACCAATGTGTCCATCTTATAAAGTAACAGGTGACCGCCGTTATTCGCCAAAAGGTCGCGCAAGTTTAATGCGCGAATGGTTACGACTGCAAGAGTCTGAAAATATTGATTTACTCAATGTTGAAAAAGAATTGATGAATGGTGAAGTAATCACTTGGTGGGAGCGCTATCAACATAGTCGCGATAAGAAAAAAGGCGTTTATGATTTCTCTCACGAAGTAAAAGAATCAATGGACGAATGCTTAGCTTGTAAAGCATGTACTACTGCATGTCCTATCAAAGTTGATGTTCCTACATTCCGTTCACGCTTTTTAAATTTCTACCATAGTTATTATGCACGTCCTGCAAAAGATTACCTTGTTGCGGGTATCGAACAAACAGCACCGGTTATGGCAAAGTTTGCAAAAGTTATTAATCCGATAGTAAATAGCAAACTTGTATCTGGACTAATTAAAAATACCATCGGTTATGTTGATACGCCAAGTTTAAGCGTACCGCAACTTTCAAAACGTATTTCAAAAGATCAGCAATTCAATTTTGAATTACTAAATTCGCTCTCAAAAGAACAACAAGCCGAATATGTACTGATAGTACAAGATCCATTTACTAGTTTTTACGAAGCAGAATTAGTCGAAAGCTTTATTAAAGTAATTAAAGCGTTAGGCAAAAAACCGATGCTATTACCCTTTAAGCCAAATGGTAAAGCACAGCATGTTAAAGGTTTTCTAAATGAATTTAAAACGACAGCAAAAAATGCAGCAGAGTTTTTAAATTCACTCAGTGAAATTAATGCGCCACTTGTCGGACTCGATGCGTCTTTAGTTATGTGTTACCGAGATGAGTATGTATCAATTTTAAAAGAAGACCGTGGTGATTTTAAAGTTGAGCTTGCACATGAATGGCTTCAAACACAAAACTTCAATCAGCTTTCACTTACCACTAAGTCGAATTCTACTTTTAAATTATTAAGTCATTGTACTGAAACAACAGCAATGCCAAATGCGTCTAAAGTTTGGCAAACAATTTTTGCTGATTTAAATTTACATCTAGACACAACGAGTACGGGTTGTTGTGGTATGGCAGGAACGTATGGCCACGAAAAACAAAACCAAGAAAATTCACGCGCACTTTATGAAATGAGTTGGCAACCAATTATTTCTAATAATGAGCCTGAAACTATTTTAGCAACAGGTTTCTCATGCCGTAGCCAAGTTAAGCGGTATGAAAAATTCAAACCAAAGCATCCATTGCAATTAATTGCAGAGCTACTTTAAAAAATAGATTTTAATTTAAAGTAAAAAAATTAAAGGCGCTTAATGCGCCTTTATTATTGGTAACTTTTTGCGATGGGCTTGGTGCTCATACCATGAATGAACACGCTAAATAAAATTGTTGTTAAAGTTACTGTAGCAATTTGCTCTTTGTTCGCAATTGCAGTGTCCATCACCATTAAAGTGAATACGATAGATGCTAATCCTCGCGGACCAAACCAAGCAAACGTGAACTTGTCTTTTAAATTTAAATTAGTAAACATCAGCGAAACTAATACCGGCACAATTCTAAAAACTGTCACACTTAATAAAGCATAAAATACACTTGGCCAAGTAATATCATTCACAATTAAATGACCACAAACAAAACCGAATAAACACCATATAAGTAATGCTACAAATTCAGCAATATGTTCAGAATCTTTAACTAATGTTGAACGAATTTTTTTAGGTGCTAAGTAATCAAATAAAAGCCCCGCTACAAATACGGCTATAAATCCACTGCCATGCAGGTTTTGTGTCAAAGAAAAAATGGCCATGACCAAACCAATTAATAAAAATGGGCTGCTATTATTTGCAAAATAATGACGTGCTAATGCTATTTTTAATAATGGAATAAATATGGCCATTGACACGCCGGCAATAACAAGCGCCACGCCTAACTCTCTTGTAAAAACAAATAGAGTATCAAGCGTTGTTACCGCACTTTCTGGATTTTGAGCTAACAAAAGAAGAACTAAAAATATTGGAACACAAAGCCCATCGTTTAAACCGCTTTCTGTATTTATTCCTTCTCGAACTTTTTCAGGTACAGAAGTACATTCTAAAATGCCTTTACTAAGCGCCGCATCAGTGGGCGTTAAAATAATAGCGATCAAGGCAGATTGATAAAGTGACAACTCAGAAAAGAAAAATAATCCGCCAGCAACACCCAACATTAGTGTCATTGGTAAAGCAACAAACAGTAATAGGCTAGGGTATTGAAAACTATGTTTCAATACAGGCAGTTTTGATTTTGCAGCATCTGTAAATAAAAAAATACTTAGGGTTAATTCAACCAAAGGCAAGATGTCACTGAGTCCTGCTTCTCCTAACTTAAATTCGCTCGGCAAAAAATAAGTCATTGCGATACCAACAAAAACAAAAAACATTGGACCAGTAATTTCAGTTCGCTCTAGCTGACGAATTGTCAGAGAATAAAATAACAGGGCTAAACCAACAATCGCTAGTATTGTATATTCCATTAAACTTTCCTTTTTATTCCAGACTTTGCGCGTTCTTTTATATTTGTTTGAATATAAATTTGGTCTGTTGTGGCAATTTTGGCATGGCCTAAATCTTCAGATAAATGTTTAAGCGGCCTTGTTTGTGCATCGTGTGTTGCACCGGTATGTCGTAACCAATGTGCCGTCGCCGCTTCAAGTTGCTCAGCATCATCTTTAAAGCCATCGTCTAATAAAGATTGTTTTGCTAAATCAAAACTTTGTTGAACTAAACGTCGAATTTGCCTAACAGTCATACCACCTTTACCACGAATTTTATGAACTAATGGCTCCGATTCATCAACTCGGGGCAGGGCAGGTAAACCACGGTAAAGCCTATAACGTTTTAAATAAGTGATAAAATCTTCACTTAAAGTTACATCACGTAATTTATTACCTTTACCCATAATTCTTAAAAACCAAAAGCCATCATTGTCTTGCCAAAAATGCGACATAACCGGCGACCACTGTGGTCTTTCTGATAACTCAGAAATTCGTAAATACAATCCTTTTAAGCAAGCGAGCGTGAATAAATTTCTTTCTAAATCAGGTTGTTGTTCACATAAATCCCGGGTAACACCAAATACATATTCCCATTGAATATCACTGAGCGTATCTGGAATTTTAATCTGTGATTGCACAACTAGGTAAGGGCTGTTCTTTTTTACTACCGGTACAAAATTAGCAAAGGTTTTTTCTTCTAAAATCGCAAACTTATAAAATACATTAAGTGCAGTAAACATTGCAGCAAGTGTTTGTTGGCTTGCAATATTTTCTTTATTTATAAAAGGGCGCCAATTTGAATTTAATCGCCTGATACCTTGCTCATCTTTATAACGCCATTGCACCGAATCTGATAACCAAGCAGAGTCGGGATCAACCATAAAATCTACATAAGCTTCGATATCATCTCGTTTCAGATCAAATACTGATTTTTCAGCAACTAACCATGACCATAAACAAAAACGTTCAAGCTCATTTCGAAAGCGATTAAACGTTGCTTCAGATTTCCTGCCATAAACGTATAAGAATTGATAAACGAAACTTAAGTCATTTTTTGATTCAGCAACAGTCAATCCAACCTGATGTATAAATGTATCAAGTTCAGGATATTCTGTTGCGAGAGTATCATCTTCAAGATGGGCAATTTGGTAGCGAAGTTGTTTGAGTGTATCAACGAGAGCAACGAGCATAATATATAAATATCTTGTAAAATAACTAGTTATAAGATTACCATAAAGTCCGATACTGTCTAGTATTGGACTTAACATATCTGAAAATTAGTCTATTATATAGGTATCATTTTGCCATACGAGTATTCAAGGAATTAAGTATGAAAAAGTTATTAATCATTACCTCTGTTATTTTAACAACGCTTTTAACGGGTTGTGCCACAACAGGTAGTGCATCACCACAAGAAAAACGTGCATTAGTTCAAAGCATGAGAACTAATACACTTAACAAATTATATGCGGAAAAACCTGATGTTAAACAACAAATTGCAAATTCTGCAGGTTATGCTGTTTTTGATAACGCAAATGTAAATGTTGTTTTAGCAAGTTTCGGTGGCGGCTATGGTGTTGTAAAAAATAACCTAACAGGCCAATCAACTTACATGAATATGGGCGAAGCTGGTTTAGGGCTTGGTTTAGGAGTAAAAGACTTTAATGTAGTAATGGTCTTTCATAACCAGTCTGCATTAAATCGCTTCATTGAACATGGCTGGACCTTTGGTGGTAACGCTGATGCAGCCGCAAAATATGAAGATAAAGGTGGAGCATTAGTTGCGGAAGCTATTGCTGATCAAGTTACTGTCTATTCATTAACCGAAAATGGCCTTGCTTTGCAAGCTGTACTAAAAGGCACAAAATTTTGGGTAGATTCTGAACTGAATTAACTAAGTAAAGACCCTTCTAAAAGTGGGCTAGTTAGTAACTTAACGTCCACTTTTTATTATTCTAGCCTATTTAACATAACGTAATTTATGAGCTATCTACGATACCGCAAAGGCGGGGTCGCTACTTGACCAGTAAGACTCGCAGCTGCAAGGATTCCCGCAATACACGCAGCGCTAATCTTTTTTACAATATCAGACCAGATCTTACCTTCTTCCTTCGATTTTGATTTTTCGATAGCAAGTTTTAGTAAAGCTTCTTTTTGATCCATACCAACAATATTAGCAAGATTAATACATTGGTTAGCTGTTAAATGACGTTTGCCCTGTTTAATCTGAGTCAGGTTTCCAGAGTTAAATTCAGCAAAGTCTGAAACAACTTGTTTGTCCTGAGTATAACCTTTAAAAATTTTATATTTTTCAATTAGTTCGTAACTAAAGTTCATAGCGTTCTCCTCACTTTTTTAATTATAACTTTAAATGTTGATAAATAAAAAGTTGACAATTGTCAAAGATGACAATTACACTTCGACAAATTGTCAATTTTGACAAACGATAATTTTAACAAGGAATACGGATATGAGTTTCACTAAATTACATGAGCTAAACCAAACTTTATCTCAATATTTACTCGATACATTCTCAATCGATATTCCTGACCCAGTTACTCTAACTATTTTTTTCGGCCTGTATTTGTTTGTAATCATTGCTGCGCTTTTGGCTATTAACGAAACACTTAAAGATTCATATATGGATAGTAAGGATTAGACCATGTTTTTTTATAGACTAGTCCCATTCCTTGGAATGTTTTCAATATATTTAGTCACTTCAAAGATTGATACTCTTGAATCTGCATCCCTTAATTTGTTTACTGGTATTGCAATAATTATCTGTCTTTTGTTAGAACTTGCTTTTCAGTCACTACGATTATATGTGAAATACACTTCTACCTCTGAAAATCGAGGTGAAAAATAATGGCTGCGCTATCATCTACCCAATACGCTCAAGTATTCCCGTTAAATGCTGCAATGAATTTAACGGCAAATTTGCACCCTGCAAACACGGCAAAAGACGTTTTCGAGAACTTATCGAAACCAATGAAAGAACGTTTTTTCGACTATCAAACTTGGCGAAATCGTATCTTTGAACGTCATTCTAACCTTGCTCACATGCTTAGTACGGGCTATTTTTTAGCTGAAAAATTCGGCAATTTAGCCGATGCAAACGCCCGTTTAAAGCGTGCTGATGAAGCGTTAAAACTTGGAAATGTGAAGTTTGGACACATTAATTTATCCGTTTCTGATGATGAACTTTGCGATATTGCAGAGCAAAAAGCTCGCTATTGCGAGCTTAAAATCGCTAAAAATGGTCATAACTTGCATGTATTTGTACAATTAAAAGAATTGGCAAATTCATTTAATATCGATGCACCGGTTCTCGTTTCACCTTACTGTTCAACCTTATCAGCAACATCATTAGTTGGCGCACTTAACCGTTTTGCAGACCCTATTTGGTGGCGTAGAAAATTACGAAAAATCCAAGCTGTAACCATCGAACAATTAGCGCGTGATTTAAGACTCGTTCACAAAAAAGCGAGTGCGTATGTCTCACAACCAACCATTCAAAACCGTCGTGATAGAAAACGAAAATCAGAACAAATCATGTCTGATTTATTTGTTGTTCCGAATGAATCAAATCCATTTGAAGAATTTGAAACACTCCAATCTATCATTGAACGTTCGCATACATCGGGCAAACAACAAGCAGCCGAACTCATGGTTCGTATTCGTGGTTTTGAAGAACTGGCCGACATGCATGGCCATCGTGGTGAGTTTTATACTTTATCAGCGCCGAGTCGTTTTCATTCAGTACACCATACAGGTATACCGAACAAAAAATATAACGGCTCTACACCCCAAGAAGCACAAGAATATTTTAACGATATTTGGAAACGTGCCCGCGCCCTATTCGCTAAGCAAGATTTAAGACCATACGGTTTTAGAGTTGTAGAGCCACATCATGACGGTTGCCCACACTGGCACATGCTTTTATTCATGGAAAAAGGTGATGCAACTCAAGTACGTAACATACTTAGAAAGCTTTGCACCCAAGATACACCGGACGAATTCAAATCAAAAACAACCCGCTTTAAAGCAATAGCCATAAACAAAAATAAAGGCTCTGCTGCTGGTTACATTGCTAAATACATTACCAAAGCTGTTACTGGTGATTGCATTGATAAAGTCACTTGCTCTCAAGCTGGTGAAATGAACGTACTCCCCGCTGATGCCGCCGAACGTGCATCAACATGGGCAAGCACTTTTAACATTAGACGCTTTCAACAAATCGGTGGTCCATCTGTCAGTTTATGGCGTGAACTTAGACGACTAGGCCAAGGCGAACAAGGCAAATGCGAGGTTGCTAACGCAATGAAAACCACACTAGATACAGTTTCAAAATATGCCTTAGAAAAGGTTCGTCAAGCTGCTGACTCCTCTGACTGGAAAGCATTTTGTTTAGCAATGGGCGGCGTACAAGTTAAACGTAAAGACCAAACGTTAAGACTCCATTACCAGATACCTGACATTGTTGACCAAATCACAGGTGAGATTAGCCGAAGCGAAACCCAATCGCCCTACTTTGCCACCAAATACGGCGACCAACCAGCCAACCGTATTTTAGGCGTGGCATGGGATGCCGTTGTTGTTATCACTCGTCGCGGTACGTCACAGATTTTGACTGAAACAGACATCAAAGCTCAGCGCAAAATCATGATAGGCGTATCAGAGCAGATTCAAGGCTGGCATGACGATGGTCGTTTATTCGAGCCAACCAAAGAAGAAATGCAATTCCTAGAAGCATGTGTTTTAGAAGACTATCAAAACATGTGTTTGTTCATGGATTACGAAGCACTGGCAGGCAACATTATGAGCGATGAAATCGCGAACTTGGACTTGTGTCATTAACTGTAACTTTTAATTTTAAGACCACTTATTAAGGAAATTTATTATGAATATTGAAGGCGCAATTACGGATTTAGCACCAGTAAACCGTACTGACGATAAAGGTGCCCCACTCCCAACTACCGCAGAGTTTAAACTTCACACGAAGAACCCTGCACAAATTCTGTCTGTAAAAGTCTCAGCTGACCAATACACAGACGGCACTTACAAGTTGTTAGAGCAAATGCAATCAGACCCGAACGGCTGGGGTTTAAAACCTGTTTTACTCAATATCGAGTATTACGAAGGTGCGAACGTAGCTCGCCAGATGGATTGGAAAGGTTTCCGCTTACACAGTCTACCAACTGAAAGTAAGCCTAAGTAATTTTCGGTATGCCGCAGATTTACCCATTAATAAAGGATCTCATTATGGATTATCAGACACTCATTGTTACAGCCATTATGCTTGGTTCATTTTATGCGGGGTTCATCAGTGGAAACCGTTAATAGTATTGACCCATTACTCGCCAAGATAATTGGGTCAGCAATTCTTTGTTGGTTAACAGGTTACTGTACTGGCAAAGTTTTTCATTTCGTGGCGGAAATATTTAAAAAAGCGTCACGTTCACATTAAATGTAAAAGGAATACTCCTATGAAAAAACTACAAGCTGCTGTGATAGCAACTTTCGTAACTGTTGGAGCTACTTTAAGCTCTAGCGCTCATGCTGCATTAGATGAAGCAACCGTAACAGCAATTCAAACTGAGGTACTTGGTGATGTGAGTACTGCAGTTCAGGCTGGTTTTGCAGTGCTTGCTGTTGTTCTTGCATCATCTATCGGTTTCTCTCTACTTGGTCGCTTTATTTCTAAAGGCGCTAACGGGGGCTAACCTCTCCTAAATTGGTGGGGCTTGTCTCCACCTTTCCCAATTTATAGGCGCGACTATGCGAATACTAATATTTATATTGGCGCTTACAAGCGCTTTTTTTGTCTATTCAGAGCAGCCAGATTTAACAGATTTAAAAAACCCTAAATTAGAGGCTATTTATAAATTTAGATGTGGAATAACTTCTGATGCCCCTGTTGTTTCTTCAGAATCTGATGATATTGCTGCATGCCAATCAATTTGGACACCAAAAATTCAATCAACAATCGATACTCACTTATCATCAGGTTTTTATGCTAATGCGGGCGCTATTATTTGGACGTCCTCCAACTATTATGAATATTCATACACTCTTTGTCGTTATGGTGACTGTGGCACATTCGGAAAAGGTGAGACTAAAAAGGCATCTGGCTCTTTTGTTGGTTCAAAAATTAGTGAAGAGTTGTTTTATAGCTGTCCACCTGACAATGCACCCTTATATAGAATTGCTGTACCTAAAAATCCCACACCAGAAGAAGACCCAACTTTTATGTGCGCCAAACCTTTGGATGATGAAGAGCCCGAACCAGAGCCTGACCCTGATTGCCCTGCACCAACAGAAAATGACCCATTTGTATTTGGTACAGGCCAACAACGAACAGTCTGTTTTAATAATCCGGATGGTTCACAATGTTCTATCGAGTCCGATTCAAACGGCGGCTATCGTATGCCTGCGTCTTATGGTTCCCAAGAACCTGTTGCTTGTACTCAAGTAGACCCGACTGACCCAACAGACCCTGACGACCCAACAGACCCTGATGACCCAACAGACCCTGATGACCCAACAGACCCTAATGACCCAACAGACCCTGATGACCCAACAGACCCTGATGAGCCAGACCCGACAGACAATACAGACCAAACAGAAATTATTGATGCGTTAAATCAATCTAACGATAACTTAGATGCAATTAACAATAATTTGGTTGATGGCCTAGACGAAGCTAACGGCTTGCTATCGGATTTACTATCCGCAGTTGAAGAGCTTATATCCGGTCAAGGTGATAGTAATAATCACCTACAAGATATATCAGATAATACTTCTGAAATTTTAGATGTTCTTCAAGATGACGGTGGCGAACAACCTGACTGTATTGGTGATTTATGTGAACAAGATATCGAATCTGAACTATCCGATTTAGACCAAGAATTTCAAGATTGGATGGAAGAAGATGTAAAAATAGCCCCAGAAGTAACCACCTTAACGGGCAAATTTAAATCATTTGTGAGCCAAAATTTTGCTGGATTTACGGGGAGCTGCCAACCTTTCACACTTGATGTTTCGGTAGCTGGAAAGCCTAAAACTATTACAGTCTCTCAACACTGTGAGCCATACGAAACTTATTTTAAACCACTTGTTGAGTGGCTTATTTGGACGTTCACAGCCATCGCGCTATTGAACATTTCGTCTCAATCTTTCCGTGCATTTTCTAGCATTTAAATAGGTGATTTATGCCCGCAATTTTAGCAGCAATTCCCGCCATACTCGCAGGCTTAGCCGCGGGTATTTCTTCAATTATAACCACACTCTTAGCCAAATATGGCCGTAAAGTCGTTATCGGTACAATTTTTATAACTGTCTATACCGCTGCCCTTGTTGCATTTGTATCGACATTAAACAATGAGTTTTCGGGTTTACTTCGCTCCTTACCTAACAACTCATTTTCATTAGCAGGTTTATCCCTTGTTCCTAACAATGCCATTACCTGCGCAACTGTTGTTGTATCAGCTAAAGCTGCACAAATGGTGTTTTATTTTACGATTGGTGTTTTACGTTCTCGACTTAAGGCTTAATTATGGCATCTGGTAAATTTATAGAGGGCGTAAAACGCTCTGGCAAAACAAAATACGCTGTCGACTTAATTAACGATTACCTTAAACGTGGTCGAAAAGTCGCAACAAATCTTGATTTATTTCTCGATAAAATGCCCGTTCAAAACCCCCATGTAATCAGATTACCCGACCACCCACGCAGTGAAGATTTGCATGCACTCGGTGTTGGTTACGAAGAACTTGAGCAAAGCGATTCAAACTATGATGAATCGAAAAATGGTTTAGTTGTTATCGATGAATTATTAACACACTTGAACTCACGTTCTTTCAAAGATAAAGACCGTTTAGCTATCGTATCTTGGTTTGTTCAAATGGGTAAATACGGTTGGGATTTAGTGCTCATAGGTCAAGACTTTGAAGGTGTTGATAAACAATTACGAGATACGACGATTGACCAACTAGTGTCTGTTAAATCTGGTGTTAACTACTTTGGTTTTGGCTTTATCAATGCGGTTGTTCAACGTGTATTTTCAGCGCTCCATATACCGAAATTTTCTGTTGCCCGTTTCTATGATGGTAAATCAAAAACACGTAAAGCTCACGGTTATCAATTCTATATTAAAGATTGGACACATGCCTGGTATAACACCGCACAGAAATTTTTACCTGATGTAATGACAGCTAAAGACGGTCGTTTAGTTGATATGCGCGCCATGTATTCAATGGTGCCAACTGAACAACTTAAGAAGTGGTATTTAGTCAAAGACCGCGTAAACGAAGTTATTGAACAGAAGAAAGCCCCAAAAGACAAAGACCCCATACTAAAAACATGGCATAAACTCGCCCTTTTTGCCCTTGTTGGTTATCTCACTTATTTATTTTATCCCTCTGGTGCAAATTCAACTGAGTCAACATCAACAGCAAAGGCCAGTAGCGATACACCAAAGCAGCAAGCAAATTCACCTCAACAATTACCCGATATTCTTGATGGTGTGTATATCACCTGCTCAGTCATATCAACCAAGCAAAACTCAACATATTGCTTTGAAAAAAATGGCACACCATTTTACCCAAGCTCAATAGATGCGGTTGTAAATGTTGTATCAGCCTGTACTGCAAAAGTTAAGTATATGGACTCTGAATACACTCTTCATTGTTTGCCTTATCGGGTCGAGTCCTATTCAGCGGCTAAGCAAGAAAATTCACAAAACAAAGACTTACTAGCCGCCAATTAGCCCAAAGTCACGCCAGCGCTTGCCGCGGCTGACTTTGGGCTTGGCGGCATGGCGTAGCCATGTCAAACATTCCAGAAAATCAGCAGTTCATCGAGAATCTGTTTCCAATTTATAGACGGTTTATTATGGTCGGATATCAATTCAATAGTGATGCTAAACGCACTGTAAGTATCAGTTTGTATTCAAAAAAAGTTGATTGCCTTCTGATAAACCAAGCTGAGTTAACGACATTACAGCAGCCAAGGCAAACACCCTCCCCTCAAAAACTAATAGGGGGGGAGCGAAACCACTTACACCGATACCGAGTGTGCATTGTGATTTTTAATAAAGGAGTAAATCACAATGGGCAACTTTAAATTGCAGTTCGTTACGCTATTCGGTTATGACTACGCAAAAGGAGCTAAAGAACTCGGAGTAAGTGAACGTCAAGTAAGGAGATATGTAAAAGCTAACAAAGCAAGTAAACCAGTCGAAAAATTGATTTGGATAATGTATCGAGGATACTTACCAGATACTGGCCCTTGGGCTGAATGTAGTATTTCATATCACAACAACGTTATGACAACACCTTGGGGTAAAGTAAAGCCATCAGACGTACAGTTTGTTCATCGATATAAATGGTCAGCGAAAGAGCATGAAAGTATGTACAAAAAGCTTAAATCTGAAACAAAAGTTCAAGATAAATATTTATTTGATCTTCAGGAGACTTTGCTTGGGATTGTGGGAGAAATTGCAATTAAAACAGGTAGCTAAATATTCTTATATATGTTTTAGTGTATCCTAATAGGGCTATTGTAGCCCTTAAATTAAATGGAGATTTATATGAGCGATACTGCCGCTACACTGATTAAGATTACATCGGCTTTAACTTCACCCCAAGCTTGTATCAAATACATATCTATTGGGCTATTTATTCTTATAACATTGGTCTGGGTAGAACCGGCTTTAGTTGATTTAAAGTTATCTAAAGATAGGCTTACAATTGCTCTTTCTTTTATCGGAGTTGGTACTGGTGCTCTTATAGGACATATACTTTCCACCATTTATGATAAGCTTCATAAAAGATATAAGGCTAATATTGCTCAAAAAAAAGCAAAAGAAGATGAACAAAATCAGTTAAATATAGCCCTTGATAACCTCAATAAAACTAATGAAATTATCTTGGAAAAAATTAAAGATTCATTTTCACACTTATCATACTGGCAAAAACAAACCTTGAGGCACTTAACAATTAGTGAAAGAACTTTAATTTCTAATGATGAAGACATCCAGCCTTTAAAAGCAAATAACTTTATACTGCAAAAAGTCCACATTAAAGATTCAAAATATTTATTCAAAATAAACCCTGCGATTGAAAACTTCATAAAAACTCAATGGGAAACCGAGATGAAAGAAAATGTCGATGAATTTTTATCTAATGAATCTTCTTCAGATATCTTAGAAGTATTAAAAACATGCAATCAGAAAGAACCTAAAAAAATAATTAATTCTAGTATTCTTGATACTCTCAGCCAATGCACAGTTCCGATAAAGGGTGAATTTATTCACCGATTTGATACTTTTAGATTTACCTTTGAGTATGGTTACCATGAATACCTTGAGAATAGACTTTCTGAGTCATACCTTAACCAATTGACGATAGGGAAAGACCAAATTTCTTTTAATACTTATAACATTATAGATTCGTAAAACTTTTAACTTATAAAGATAATATTACAGTTAAATAAATAGGGGTTCACGCCCTTTTTTATATTAACAACAACTTATAGATGGTTTTAAAATTTAAGTTTCCGCTGAATCATATATTTTTACTAAAGGATTAGTTATGCATATCAATTACATCAAACTTTACTTCTGCCTTACTTTTACAGGTATTTCCATCTTCGCTACGATGGAAAGTTACTATTTATACCGAGCACATGTTCTAGCTAAAGAAGCAAAAGCAATTGCCAATCAAGCAGAACGTGATGCTAAAGCTGCTGCCGTTCGTGCAAAGCTAAAGCTAGAAGAATCTCAACGCCAACTCAGAAAAAGACAAGCTGAGCAGGCAGCAAAGCAACAAGCAATTAATAATGCTCAAAGAACCAATAACGAGATTTGTGATTTCTGGAGAAGTGAATACCAGAAGTTGCAATCAGATCGTAATAAATCAATGATGGATGGTGCTTGTGCACGAGCTGCTAAAAGGCCAAGTACAGGAACTACTGAGGTTAACTTACGTGGTGATTGGCTAGACAAAAAATCAAATTAAAAGGACTTAATATGAAAAAACTTATCATAATTTTATTGTTCTCAATGGGAGCTTGGAAGTACTACTCAAACAATTATAGCAATGTAACCCCTGTTGATATCATCCAGTATGAAATTATAGAACCAATACAATCTCATACTCTAGAAAATGATTCTTTTAGGTATTCCTTAGAAGAAGAAAACTTCAAGTGTGATGGAAGGCAGTACTGTAGTCAGATGAATTCACTGGCTGAAGCAAATTACTTTATTCGTAATTGTCCTAATACAAAAATGGATGGTGATAATGATGGTAGACCTTGTGAAAATGACACAAGGTTTCACTAGCCCCGATGCCAAACTGTCAAGAACGACAGCAGTATTAAGTAACTAATAAAAAAGGGCTTTTCGCCCTTTTCTTTTATGTTACGTACCGTAATTTATGGGCTGTTATTGATATTTTAATTTTTACGTATAATTATTCTATCAACCAAGCAATCAACATCATCTACATTTTTAATGTGTTAATCATTTCATCTGTGTTCATAGATGAAATAGCTATGTTTTTATCAACCCTTTAAAAACTAAATTTTAAGCAATCTATTATCTCGCATAAGTTCAGATAAGAATGCCTTTGCTGTGCAATCAAGTTTCTTTGCTGTTTATTACACTGTATTGAGTTTTTTAAAGCAATACAGCTTTAAAAATGCTACAAAAATAACGCTTAATGTCAGCGACGCTTTCAAAGTTTTCACCAATCCTTTTAAAGGATTGGTTATAAAAATCATGATAGCAATGTATAAACAAACGTAAAACCCAAAATAAATACTATAAGAAATTTCATATTTTTAAATTTCCAACCTTTTACCTTTCTGATTTATCACCCTATTTTTAAAGTTTTATTGATTTTAATACTTGCTATAAATAAAAGTATATATATCCGAATTCTAAGATATTTCAGATTTTCTAATTTTCAGCGAATACCCATTAAAAAATCAGTCGTTTGATTTTAATATGTATTACAACCTTAATCTCGATTTTATAAATATTACTATCCATTTTTTAGTATCTTCAACAGGAGCTCATATGAGAAAAATTTTCTTACTAATTGTAATTGCTTTTGGAGCTTGGGCATTCTATGCAAATAATTACGGGGAAACTTCTGCTGTCGACACAATACAGCAGCAAATCATTGAGCCAATTCAAAATAAATATACGCATAAAAGACAAACTGATATTTCACAAGAACCTATCTATACATGTGATGGTAGGAAATACTGCAGTCAAATGAACTCTCTAGAAGAAGCTGTTTTTTTTATGCGTAACTGCCCTGATACAAATTTAGATAAAAATTTTGATGGCATTCCATGTCAGGATGAACCAAGGTTACATAACCGCTAGTATTTAAATATAATTAATCTTGCTACACCAACGACTCTTGTTGGTGTAGTTAAATAACCATCTCTGAGCATTTAAATTCTAGTCATTTAATCTACCAAAGATTCCAGAATCCAACGTTAAACAAAGCCAAAATTCACTTAAACACGCTTGACACCTTTGATTTAAGTAAATCACTTTTCAATTTGTAATTTTTTTAATGTTGCGTGATTTATATTAATCTAAATAATTCAACAAATGAGAAATTTCCTACTTCTTTCTAATCAATTTACCGCTACATTATGTAATTAAATTCAACAACTTGCTTTAAATTGATTTTTTAGTAATTAATTAAAATCTCAAATCTTAGTTTAGTTTCTTGTACAAATACCTCCTCTATTTCTGATTTGGATAATTTAAACGTGAAAATTGATAAAACAAACAATAAAGAAGTTAAATTTTCAGATTCTGACATTTTGCTTTCAACTACCGATTTAGATAGTTACATAACATATGCAAACCAAGAGTTTTGTAATATTTCAGGTTTTACATTAGCTGAAATGGTTAATCAGCCCCATAACCTAGTACGCCACAGCGACATGCCTAAACTTGCATTTGCTGATTTATGGCAACACCTACATAACGGTAGATCTTGGATGGGCCCTGTTAAGAATCGCTGTAAAGATGGTAATTACTATTGGGTTAATGCATTTGTTACCCCCATCAAAGACGCGAGCGGCCAAACTGTAGAATACCAATCTGTACGTACAAAACTTAATGATGATGTTTTAGCTAGAGCAACTGAAGAATACGAAAAGATTAATAAGGTTTCTAACTCAAAAGCACTGAAACAGCCTTTTGATTCAACTTTATATTTATCATGGTCTTTATTTTTAACTTTAATTCTTTCTTTTGTGCTTTTATTTACAAGTGGGTTTTCTGCAGTATCTTTATTATTACTTTGCAGTTTAGTTTCAATAAATCTAGGTTTGTTTTTTTGGCGAATGAAATATAAAGCGCTCATACAAAAAGCAAAAAGTATTTACGATAACCCTCTCATGGCTTATTTATATTCTGGTAGTAATGATGAAATTGGTTTTTTACACTTAGCTCTTGAAATGCAACAAGCAAAGTTAAAAGCTGTTGTTGGTCGAGTTAACGATGTGACCATGGGTGTAAATAACAATGCCCAGCAATGCGCTGATTCTGGGTTAGCTGTAACAGAACTTTTGACCAAACAAACTGATGAAGTTGCGCAAATTGTTGTTGCTACAGAGCAAATGACTGCTTCAATCAATGAACTTTCATCGAGTACTTCAGCGTCTACTCAAGCTGCTGAAGCATCTAAAAAATCAACAGAACAAGGAGTAACTTCTGTTCACCAAACTATTGATTCAATTAGTGAATTAGACAAAAAATTACACATTGCAAGTGAACAAGTGGTCGACCTTATTGAGGGAAATAAACATATTGTTGCAATTTTGAATGAGATTAATGCAATTGCTGATCAAACAAATTTATTAGCACTTAATGCAGCAATAGAAGCAGCAAGAGCAGGTGAACATGGACGCGGGTTTGCTGTTGTCGCAGGTGAAGTACGTGCCCTTGCCTATCGGACTCAACAATCAACAGAAGAAATTAAAACTGTCCTCAATCATTTAACTGAGGCTTCGCAACAAGCACAGCATGCGATGTCTGATGGCCTTGCTTTGTCAGCTAAAAGTGTTGAACTTGCTCATCAAAGTGGTGAGAGCTTAGAGCATATCAAAGCACAATCAGTGAAACTGAGTGAACTTAACAGCATTATTGCACACGCAATGACTGAGCAACTAACAGCAAGTCAGCTGATTGCAACAAACATAACCTCAGCACAAGAATTTACTCTTGAATGCACTGAGCTTGGCCATACTTCGCAACAACTCTGTGCAGCATTATTGAACAAGGTTAATGAACAAACAGCGCTAGTTAATCAGTTTAAGTAATAATTTGAATTTTTGGCTCTATAGGGTGCTCACAAAGCTTAACGAAGGCTTCGCCAAGGCGCTCTGTTTCGCTGAGCACTTGTCGCCAGTATTTAATACGTGTGTCAGCATCGAGTTCGGTGAAGTCAGTTCTATCGGGGATCTTGCCATAAGGTAATGACGCAATAAACTCAGCTGATGGGGTGATCATAACTACTTTGTCATAGTTTTTTGGTGTAATTCCGCGCTTTAAACTTTTATCAAACCACCCTGCTTTTGGTTTGTTATTAAAGTGCGGATACAAGATAAGCCCATCATTATGAATATTTAAATCAAAGTGATAATCGATGATACCACCATCACGATACATCCCTGGTGGTGTTCCTGTTATATTTTTAATACCTTGCATCACTAACGGAATAGAGCCTGAAGCAAGTAAAGCATCTGCTAAATTATCTTCGTTTAGCTCAATAGTATGGGTATTGAAGGTATTGTTATCTGAAAATGATAACTGGCTATCTGAAGGTTGAAACACATAACGCTCATACTGTTTGTTTAAAAAGCGTCTGTTTAATCTATTCGCTAAGTAACTTTTAGATAAACCCATTAACTGCATCAGTTTGTTTTCTGAGGCTACAAACCCATTCGATTTTGCAACAATAAAGTGGGCTTTAAAAACGGGGTTATCTATGATTTCTTGAATGCCATTTTCAGCAAAAACAGTGCTTAATAACTCTCTTGCTTTTGTCGTTATTTCTTCAGGCTTTGCTTTATTTGATGAATAACGTGTTTCAGAGTATGACTTTGCTAATCGCGATATTGCTGCAACGGGGTCATTTTGAGCAAAACACGCAGCTCTAAATGCGCCAGCGCTTGACCCTAATAAGTTTAATGTTGTGTTTCGCTCTTTAAAAAACTCACCAAACAAATATTTATCAAGACCAAATAATGTAAACCATTTTGGACCACCACTCGCCCCTAAAAATGTGCTAAATAGGTCTGGTGTCATTCCTTGTTCTTTAATCGCTTTTGCTGCGCTTGGGCCTGCGTAAATATCTATCATGTGCAACTGCTTTTTGGTTATTGTTATCGGTTATTTTCGCCAAATGCCCAGTTCCGTTTGTCCTTGTACTTTTACTTTTTCAGAATCAAAACTAGGCTCTTGTCCTGCTTCTCGTTGACTATGGTAGTCTTTAGTAACAGATAAGATAGTTGGCGTTAAGCGTATGATAGCGATAACGTTCACCACTGTCATTAGGCCAAGTGCTATATCAGCGAGATCCCATACTTGTTTAATGGTCGCCGAGGCGCCCCAAATCATCATTGATAAATATAAACTGGTATAAATACCTCGACCAAGTTTATTATCTAGCTTAAATAAGTGCAGGTTACTCTCTGCATAGGCATAGTTTGCAACCACTGAAGTAAACGCAAATAAACAAATCGCAGCCGCTACAAAGTAAATGCCACCAGCGGCCATGTGTGCTGTCATCGCAGATTGAGTTAAACGTATTCCTTCCATTTCGCCGCTTATATCAATATCAGCTAATAGAATAATGACGGCTGTACAACTACACAGCACAATAGTGTCGAAAAACACCCCTAGCATTTGAATGTAGCCTTGAGTGACCGGGTGATTGGGTACTGGTGATGCACAGCCTGATGCGTGTGGCACACTACCGGCACCCGCTTCATTCGAATAAAGCCCGCGCTGAATACCGTTTTTAATTGCTGCGCCCATAGCTCCTGCGCCTGCTTCTTGTAAGCCAAAAGCCGACAGTAAAATATCTTCAATCATGGCAGGGACTTTGCCGATATTTAGTAAAGTAATTATGATGGCGGCTAGAACAAATAAAATCCCCATCACTGGCACGATACGTTCAGCAAAACGGGCTATAGCTTTAAAGCCACCTAAAATAATTGAGCCTGCCAGTATTGTGATCACAACGCCTGAATACAATGTTGGAATTTCGAATGCGTAATTGAGGGCATCAGTTATGGTATTTGTTTGCATGGCACTGAAGGTAAAGCCATAACCAAGAAACAGGCAAAAAGCAAAACACACCGCCAGTGCTCTGCTGCCTAGCCCTTGCTGGATATAATAAGCAGGCCCACCCCTAAACTCACCGTTGGCATCCCTGACTTTATACACTTGCCCGAGTACGCTTTCTGCAAAGCCAGTAGCCATGCCCAAAATGGCAATGACCCACATCCAAAATATTGCGCCACTGCCACCTAACGAAATTGCTACGGCAACGCCTGCAAGGTTTCCTGTGCCTACTCGTGCAGAAAGGCCAGTACATAAAGCTTGAAATGAACTGATTGAGTTTTTATCGGTGCTGCTACTCGACTTTAACAAGCTAAACATATGGCGAAACTTAACCAATTGAATTGCTTTTAAGCGTACCGAAAACCAAATTCCAGCAAACAGTAGAATATAAATAAGAATTTGGCCTTCTCCCCAGAGAAGACCATTTATTGTCGATACCGCAGTGTTAAACATGGCAAGCCTTTATTGTTCTTTTAGATAAAAAATCACAAAAAGTGAATAGCTAACCACTTTAACTTTATTTACGAATATCTCAAGTAGGCAATGGGATTAATTAACTGTGCATGCTACCGACTAATTTAGCAGTTGCTGCTGTAAAAAGGCACGACCTGCCGCTAAGCCTAATTTGTGATCAAAGCGCAGATCTGAATCTGTACTACCCAGCAACTTACTGCGTAGTTTATCACCTGCAAAAATTTGCGTGATCCGCGCATCACTTGGTGGGTTAGCGATAAAGTCGAGTTCGTCTTGATAAGCTTGTTCATGCTGAACTAAGTAATCGATTGTTTTAGGGCAATAGCCAGAAACGCGAACAAATGATTTAAATTTATTCACCCACTCCGACTGAATTTGAAAATCTTGGTCAACGGTACGAATTACTACAATGTCCCGTGCACCACGATTATAAGCTTCTTTAACTGGCAAAGGTGCTGCTAAGCCGCCATCTAAATACATATCATGAACTAAATCAGTATTCGAACTTTGAATAATAGCATCATTAGCCGCTTTGGTTGTCATCCAAGGCGTTAAGTTCACACCATCTTTATACAAAAAAGGTAAAGCGCTTGATGCCTTTAACAGTGCTAACCATTGCGTATCTTCTCCATTTGGGCTCAAGTAATACGGTTTACGATCTGCTGCATTTGTGGTTGTGATCAACAGTTCGCGATTACCTAAACTTTGAGTCGCGGTTTTAAAATCAAGGGCACGGTTTACTTCTTTGGTTTTTTCAAAATACCAATCAAGATCAACGATGCTTTTTCCGATAAGACCTCGGCCAAGTTGAAAGAAACGCTTATGGCGCGAAAGACCTCTAATTAAACGCTTTGCGTAGCCCTTTTGACGCGCTAAATAACTCGTTAAATTTTGTGAACCAGCTGATGTACCAATGAATAAATCGAATGGATCGTAATTATTTTCTAACCATGCATCGAGTACACCTGCGGTAAAAATCCCACGTTGCCCACCACCCTCAGCGATTAATGCTGTTTTTGTTTGTGGCTCTACTGCGGCAATTGTTTGAGATTTCACGGTGCACCTTCCTAGGGTTATGATTAATAAATGTATTGTATTAAGTTAAATTCAATCCTTAAAACGGAATAATTAAATCAATTCAATCTAAAAAACCGTTTGTTAAATAAGTAACAAGTTTTTATAAAGGCGCGTAATCGACTAATCACGCGCTCAAGTAGTGCAATAGCTGTTTATTTCATAATACTTGCTAGTATTTCCAGCGCATGCTGCCTGTCACTCAATTCATACAGGTCATTAGTAAAAATAAACTCATCAACCTGTAGCGTTTGTTTAATCATACTCAACTTATGCTTAACGCTCGCTTGACCGCCAACAACTGAAAGCCCTAAAAAGCTCTCTACTTGCATTTTTTCTTGTGCTGTCCATAACCCTTCCATAGTTTGAACTGGCTCTTTTAGCCAAAGTGGCTTGCCACGCATAAGTGCCAAAATACGTTGTTTTGCTGTGGTTGCTAAAAACTGTGCTTGTTCGTCTGTGTCTGCTGCAACAACAGGTAAGCCAAGCATCACATATGGCTTATCTAACACGTCAGATGGTTGAAATTCTTTGCGATACAATGCAATGGCCTCTTCAACAAAGCGCGGTGCAAAATGCCCTGCAAATGCATATGGCAAGCCTTTTTTAGCTGCAAGCTGTGCACTATAAAGGCTTGAGCCTAGTAACCAGATTGGTACATTAGTGTTTTCACCTGGGATTGCGCGTACTGGAGAGTCACCTTTATATGGGCCAAGTAAACCTTGCAGCTCTGTCACTTCATTTGCAAAGTGTTCTGCCCTTTGCTCGTCTCTGCGCAGTGCGCGGCTGGTAATTGGATCACTACCAGGAGCACGGCCTAGACCTAAATCAATCCTTCCCGGATATAAGCTTTCAAGGGTGCCAAATTGCTCAGCGACCACCAGCGGTGGATGGTTAGGTAGCATCACCCCACCCGCACCTACGCGGATATTCTGAGTTTTACCTGCTATATGGCCGATCAGTACTGAGGTGGCTGCACACACAATACCACGCATATTATGGTGCTCTGCCATCCAAAACCGATTAAAGCCAAGCTTATCAGCTGTTTGCGCATAGGTAACACTGTTAGCGAGTGTTTGCGAAACTGTTTCGTGCTCTTTCATTGGGCTTAATTCAAGCAATGAAAAAGGTGTATTTG
This sequence comes from Pseudoalteromonas sp. MEBiC 03607, assembly GCF_004792295.1. Classification (NCBI taxonomy): domain Bacteria; kingdom Pseudomonadati; phylum Pseudomonadota; class Gammaproteobacteria; order Alteromonadales; family Pseudoalteromonadaceae; genus Pseudoalteromonas; species Pseudoalteromonas sp. MEBiC 03607. Next base: position 365,016 of record NZ_SRRY01000002.1, on the reverse strand, counting down.
TAAGGTCTGACATCCGCTCTCCAAAATTTAACTCTTTATAGTTAGTTAATGAGAGCGAATAGCTATTTTTCAAATGCTAATTAGGCACGGCTTTGTTGCTGTTTTTCCACCTTTAGGCCATCGGCATCAATTCCATGCTTCCAATAGGCAGATGCAACAATGTGCTCACGGTTAATTTCAAAACTGCTTGTTACTAAACGGCGAATTACTTTTACCAAGCTTGCTTCTAGTGCCATAAACACCATTGGTTGCGTGTTATAACCTGCACATAAGCGTGTTACTTGGTCGAGTAAATCTGTTTCTGGTTCATCTGTAACTAGCCATTCAACACTATGTTGAGTGTGTGCTTTAATTTGTTCAAGCTCAATGATGTCGGCTTTATCAGCAACATGAATAATGACATCGACAGTGGCATCTTGCGGCAGCGCTTGTAAATAGCCATTGATTGCATTTACAGAGGTTAAATCTGCCAGCATTAAATAATGTGTTTGCGTGAAGTCTGTGAGTTTTTTAGGGCCCGGGCCTGCAATACCCACCTCGTCGCCAACTCTCGCATTTTGTGCCCAGTTAGTTGCCACACCTTGATGTTGGTTAACCACAAAGTCGAGGGTAATTGCACCGTTAGCAGGGTTAATTTCGCGAATCGTGTAAGAGCGCATTAATGCTGGGTGTTCAGCGTGTAAATCAAGTTCAACCTTAGATTCACCGGCATGAGGAAGTAGTACCTTTACGTACGCACCTTTTGCGTCTTGTGGAAAATCGGCAAACTCGTCTGAGCCAACGACAATCCTTTGTAGATGTGGGGAAATACGTGTAGTACTTATTACGTTTGCACGACGAACTTTTCTAGCCATGTTGGTCTCCTAGCTGGTTAAATTGCACAACGCCCCAATAGTTGATATAGTCAACTATACGCTTTTGATTGACTTTGTCAACTAATGCTAACTAGCTTAATTTAGGTGAACCATGCCACAAACCTCTCTTTCTTCTGCTTTATTTACACTGGCACAAAGTTATCGCGTCACTGTACGCAAAGCCATTAACGCCAACGAGTTGGGTCTTAATGCACTACATGTCCGCTGCTTACATATTATTGCCGAAACACAGCACTGTACCGCGAATGATATTGTTGCCAAAACGGGTCGAGATAAAGCACAAATAGCACGCTTATTAAAAGAGCTTATAAAACTTGAACTGGTTTCTAAATGTGCTGACGAAAATGATAAGCGCTGTTTAATTTTATCGTTTACTGAACAAGGTAACGCTCTGTTCTCGCGCTTAGAAGTTGCTGAGCAAGAGGTTGATGCCAAACTTTGCCAAGGTTTAACTGATCAGCAAGTACGTGATTTTATCGATATAGCCACAACCATGATCAAAAATATCAATCACAACACCCCGTGATCTTATTGGCAAGATAACCACAAACCACTATACTGTACAAACATACAGTATAGTGGTTTTGTTATGCGTGTTATTCCTATTTATATCGAAGCTGGCGTGTGTGGTTTTGAATCACCAGCAGCACAATACAAAGAGCTTGGCCTATCATTAGATCAGCTGTTGATTAAACACCCTGATGCAACCTTTATTGGTATTGCCTCTGGCGAATCAATGCAAGGTGTGGGGATTTTTGATGGTGACTTATTACTGGTTGATCGCGCCGAAGACGTTAAAAATGGCGATGTCATCGTGGCGAATCTAAATGGTTTATTTGTTTGTAAACTACTAGATAAACACAATGCACAGTTATTATCAGCCTCGCCTAAATACCCTGCAGTGCAACTACGTCAATCTGATGAATTTCAATTAGAAGGCGTGGTCACCCGCTCAATTCGCTTACATCGCAGTAGTAAAGAGCTATTAGCATGTACGCCTTAGTCGATGCGGTGGCCTTTTATGCCAGTGCCGAAAAAGTATTTGATCCAGCTATTCGCAGTAAACCTGTAGTGGTACTCACCAACAATGATGGCTGTATTTGTGCTGTGTGTCCTATTGCACGAAAGCTAGCTATTCCAAAGTTTCAGCCCTATTTTCAGGTAAAACAATTACTCGAAGATAACCAGGTGGTGATCCGCTCATCTAACTATGAGCTGTATGCGGATTTAAGCGAACGGATGATGAACGTGATTGGCCGCTTTTGCGATAATCAGCACATATACTCTATTGATGAGTCGTTTTTAAACTTTACAGGTTTCAACAAGCTTGTTGATGATTGGCATAGTTATGGTCATCATATTCGCCGTACCGTATGGCGCGAAACAAAACTGCCTGTTGGAGTGGGTTTTGGCCCAACGGCAACCCTTGCTAAAGCCGCCAATCATGCAGCAAAAAAACTATCGGGCTTTGATGGCGTAGCAGTGATTGATTCAGAAGCGTCACGAATAGCCATTTTAAAAGCCATGGATGTACAAGATGTTTGGGGGGTTGGTCGACGCTTAGCTAAAAAGCTCAAAGCGATGAATATCAATACTGCTTTTGATTTAGCCGAACAAGAGCCTCGAAAAATGAAACGCCTGTTCAGTATTGTACTCGAGCGTACAGTAAACGAGTTACGTGGTAAAAGCTGTTTAGCATGGGATGACGTGCGCCAAGATAAAAAAGAGATATTTTCGACCCGTAGTTTTGGGGAACGTATCACCGATGCCACAGCGCTAAAAACCGCACTTATTAATCACGCCGTTATTGTTGCCCGTAAGTTACGCACACAAGGGTCACTCACACAACGTTTATTAATGTTTGTCGCCAGCTCACCTCATCAAGATGGCTATTATAAAAAATCCTATATTTATGAGTTTAGTGTTGCCACAGCTGACAGCCGTGTATTTGCTAACGCTATCAGCGAAGTCTTTAAAGACTTATATAAACCCGGCGTACCCTTTTACAAATGTGGTGTCGGTGCGCTAGAGTTATCGAGCCAAATGTTTCAGCAACCTGATTTATTTCAAGCACCTATCGATAACCCAAGCCTAATGAAATGTTTAGACAAAATAAATGCTCGTTACGGTGTTGGTACGCTTGCCCTTGCAAGCGAAACCACAACCACTCGTTGGCATATGAAGCGAGAGTATTTATCACCGCACTACACTACTCGCTGGCATAACCTACCAAAAATACACTGCTAAAAGTAATGGAAAAGCTGCAATTTAAATTGCTGTTCAGAACGTTGCCAATCTTGATAAATAGCTGAGCTTCTAAGCCCCCAATTCTGAGCCAACGCTATTTGCCAATGAGCAGAAAACGTTAGCTGATAATCAACACTTGGTTCATTCATCAGCCAAAAAGCCTGACCACTCAAAGCAAGCTTTTGTGAATCGGTAACTTGCCAAATAACACCTGCTTCGCTTCCTAGCCCAAACGAGACAGAATCTATCAAATCACCTGATTGAACAACTGATGAGCCAAGCAAATAGCTTTGCAAGTGTGATGCATCACCAAAAGACTTGCCATAGCCGCCTTGTAAAAACAGACGACCTTCTCGCTTCGTCTGTGTTGGTTGACGGTCAAACCCAGCACGAACATTCCATGACCAAGAATTAAATAAGCCATTGTCAGGTGCTAATGACATTGCATCAATTAAAAGCAAACGCTCGAGATGAAGATTCTCGTTACTATCTTGGTTTACCTCTAAGTCAAAAAAACTAATTTGCGCACCAGGAATAAAACCACCGGGATTATCAAGTAAATCATGATAAGCAACACGATATGTTAAACCAAACCGACTAGCGGTATGCTCATAATCATTAAATATTACACCAACACGACTAGAGCCATGACCATTATCAGGACTCACTCGAGGCTTTGGCGCAGGCTTGAAAGGCGAAACCACATGGAATTGACTGCGTTGATGCAACAGCTTTGTTAATCGAGGAGCAATTGCATCACGTGCTAATCCTTGATCATAATATTGGTAATTTAACCACTCATACGCCATCTCAAGGATAGGCACAGCCTGCTCAGGTGTGAGCGATAATTCATCTAGCGCTACTCCATCACGCAGTAAACGAGCAAGGTAAACCTGCTGCTCTGTGAGTTGGCTTTCATAATTGATCAATTTAGTGCCCGATGCAGCACGGTATCGAGGCGGCTGTAATAATCCATGTTGCTTAAGAGCTGCAACCGTATCTGATGGGATCGCATGCGAAGAAAATGGAGCAGTTAAAGATAAATCATCTCGTGCAAGTTGCAGTAATGCTAACAGCTGATACGAGCAGTTTTCATCAACAAAAAAATAATCAAACGTGGCCCACTGCATTTCCCATAAATGTAATAACACACGCTGAATTTCTTGATCAGATAATGAGAGTTTATATTCCCATATATCACGAGATTCTAAGTCATTATATTCACGGACTTTGCGATAATACGGCATTAAAGTGAACTTACCTGGATATTGACCAATAATACCTTTTAAAGCATATAAAGCGGCATTATCAGTAACATCAGGCTCTGCAGCAAAGTTAACAGCAAAAGCGATGAGCTCTCTACTGCGGGTTTGGTCCTTCGCATCAATACGTAATAGAGTATGACCAAACATCGAGGACGGATCATTCATAAACGCGGTCGGGAAGACTAGAGTCATACCTTTTGGGTTGATAAGCTGTTGCCATGTTTCAAATTCAGGGCAAGAAAGTGCAGGCCAATTTGTAAAGAAATGTTCTTTTAGCCAGTTATAGCGAGCAGGAAAACGGCACTTTGCCTGGTTATCATCATCGCTTTTAAACGCCGCTATAGTCGCTAAAAGCTCTGCATGAGGGTCTGTTTTTCCCACCTCAGAAAAGAAAAATTCTGAGCTATCCACTTCACTTTCATACATAGAAAGAAAAGGCTGATTATAATGACCGAGCTTAAGCCAATAAGGATGATGAGCTATTTCGAGTGTCGGTGTTGTTGAATATGCTAAACAGCTGAATAACAAACAAGAAGAAAGTAAAATACCACGCATAATAGAATAAAAGCCCATTAAGGGCTTTATATTTAAAAAGTACACGCTAGATTAAGATAGTGTGTAAGTAGCAAGTTGCGCATCGCTAGCAACAAGCGTATTAAGGTTCTCTAAAACTAATTGAGATGTCACATTTTCTGATGTGAATACGTTAGTAAACTGTGTCTGTACTAACTTATTGAATGCTGCTTTATCTTGCGCTTGAACGCCCCATACTTCAGCCAGCGTATCAAGAGTTTCACCTTCGCCACGTGACATATCACGTGCAAGTTGTTCCATATTGCCATCAATGAATGTCGCAACTTTAGTTGAAGCTGTCACTGTACCATTACCGTTACATCCTAAAGTACCAAATGTAATACCAAATGTTTGGTTACCTGAAATACCATTTGTCGTTGCACCAAGAACTTTAACAACTTTACCTTGTTGACCAGCAAATAACATTGAACCTAAACCACAACCGATGTCTTGATCAGCCATTGCATTTGAAAGTGGAAGTAGAGAAAGTGCAGAAATAGCAATAATTTTTTTCATATCCTGAATCCTTTAAGATAAATCGTTATTCGAATTAATAACGCATTATTAGCTTAGCTAGATTCAGATTAAGGACAAACTCTTTTTTAAAAAAAAGTAAAATTAGTTACATTAAATGTTCAAAAATCAACCAATCTAGCATTTAATAGACTACACAAGTCATGGGGCTTAAGCGCAATTTCAAGGCCTCGCTTACCGGCTGAAACATAGATAGTATCGAAATTTATTGCAGATTGATGAATAAAAGTCGGTAAACGCTTCTTTTGGCCAAGCGGACTGACTCCCCCCAAAATATAACCAGTTGTGTTTTCTACTTTCTGCTGAGGGGCCATAGTTACTTTTTTTACTTTTGCTGCCTTAGCAAGCATCTTCATATTTACCTGTTGACTCACAGGGACTACTGCAACCAAAAGCTGTTGTTCGGCATTTTCAAGGACTAAAGTTTTAAACACTTGCTCAGCGGGCAAGTTAAGCTTTTCAACCGCTTCAAGGCCAAATTGGGTATGTGCAGGATCGTGATGATAACTCAGCACATCATAAAAAATACCTTTGTTTTTTAATAAATTGATTGCAGGTGTCATTAAAAGTTCCTTTAACAAAAAAGCGCCTGAACTTTATCAAAGCTTTGGGCACTTGGCATAGTAAGAAAATACAGGCTTTGCATAGTAAATATCCCGAAAAACCACACTGATAAGCTACACTAAAAGTATGAGCAATAGATAAAGCGTGGCAACTATGTCAAAACACATTAGTCTCTATTTGGCGAAACAATGTTTTATCATCATCACACTCTTGTATTCAATTAATTTTGTTTGTAATGAATACGTAGCATGGACCGCGTTTATAGATTGCCAAAGTAAATGCAAAACACTAGGAATAGAAAAAGGTCAGATCCAAGAAACAACCTTTAAGGACGATGTCATATTATGCCGATGCCTAGCTGAAAATGATTACTACGTAGTACTAAACTGAATCTGAAAATACCCACTAGGAATTAAAAAAATATAACGTATTATGAATTCAGTATTAGTTAAGGAAAGGAAACTACATGTTTTTAGACTACTTTGCACTAGCCATGCTAGTGTTTGTGACCGTCGTAATATTTTATGGTGTGATAGCCATTCACGATATTCCCTACGAAATTGCCAAAAAACGTAATCACCCCCACCAAGATGCCATCCATTATGCAGGCTGGGTTAGCCTATTTACCCTACACGTACTATGGCCATTTTTATGGGTTTGGGCCACCTTGTGGCGTGATGACCGCGGCTGGGGTTTTAACCAAATTCAAAAGGAACAAGAAGACTTAGCTGAGAAAGTGGCTAGCCTGACAGCCACAGTGGCAGCACTACAAGCACAAATTAATGCTCAATCGAATAATAAAGAGAAATAGAATATGGATTTGTTATTAATACTTACATATACCGCATTGTGCATTGGCATCTTCAAACTCTTTAAAATCCCGCTTAACAAATGGACAGTGCCAACCGCTGTTCTTGGTGGTGTAGTACTGATCGGCGCATTAATTCTATTAATGAACTATAACCACCCACATTCAAATATGGCGAGTAGTGCGTATGTTACAACGCCGATTGTGCCAAATGTGCGTGGTACAGTAGAAGAAGTTGCGGTAAAGCCGAATCAACCAGTTAAAAAAGGCGACTTATTGTTTCGCCTAGACGACACCTTATATCGAGCAAAACTAAATCAAGCTATTGCAGCTTTACAAGATGCAAAACAATCGGTACTTGGTTTAGAAGCTGCCTATAAATCAGCACAAGCCAGTGCGCTGATGGCTAAAGCTGAATATGACCGTAGTAAGAAAGAATACGAACGCTATGAAAAAGGCGCAAAAAGCGGCGCCTATTCAAAAGGCCAAGTTGATAATAAATTAGGGGTGTATTTAGCGGCAAAAGCAAGTTACGAAGCAGCACAAGCCGAAGAGTTACGTCAGAAACTAGCATTTGAGTCAGAAATTAACGGCGAACAAACAAAAATAGCCACTGCTCGCGCTAATTTAGAGCAAGCCCAATTTAACTTAGACAGCACTAGTGTGCATGCACCCACCGACGGCTATGTCACACAACTGACATTACGTCCGGGGATGATTGCCGTGCCTATGCCACTGCGACCAGTAATGACCTTTGTGCATAAAGAAGACACTGTTTATGTTGCGGCATTTCGACAAAATTCATTATTAAGACTCGAACCTGGTTATAAAGCTGACTTTATCTTTAAAGCAATTCCAGGCAAAACCTTCGCTGGAGAAGTAATCGATGTGTTACCCGCAATTGGTGAGGGACAAGTACAAGCACAAGGAACACTGATGGGCACTGAATTTTTTGCCCGTCAAGGCCGCGCAATTGTTACTTTAAAAATCACTGACGACATGAGTGAATATCATCTGCCACAAGGAACAAGCACTGAAGTAGCTGTTTATTCAGAACATTTTGAACATGTTTCTGTGATGCGTAAGGTGTTGATCAGAATGAAAAGCTGGCAAAACTACTTATTCTTAGATCACTAAACTCAAAATTGAAGCGTAAAAAAAGGCGCTGATTAGCGCCTTTTTACTATCTAACTCAAGTTACTTAACTAGGAGTTACTTAGTTAGATCATCGAAGAATTTCTTCACACCGTCAAAGAAACCTTTTTCTTTTGGACGATTTTTAGAGCCATCTTTACCCATGCTTTGCTCAAGCTCTTCAAGTAATTCACGTTGACGGTCATTTAAGTTCACCGGTGTTTCAATAACCACTTTACAGATTAAGTCGCCTTGTGCGCCGCTACGAACAGACTTAACGCCTTTACCACGCATACGGAACATTTTGCCTGTTTGGCTTTCTGAAGGGATCTTCAGTTTTGCGCGACCATCCAAAGTTGGTACTTCAATTTCGCCACCCAGTGCAGCTGTTGTAAAGCCAATAGGTACTTCACAGTACAGATTGTTACCATCACGTTGGAAGATTGGGTGCTCACGTACTGACACTTGTACATATAAGTCACCTGCCGGTGCGCCATGCATCCCCGCTTCACCTTCACCTGATAAGCGAATACGGTCACCTGTATCAACACCTGCTGGGATCTTAACTGATAAGGTCTTCGTTTTTTCTACGCGACCTTGGCCATGACAGCTGTCACATGGGTCAGAAATAATTTGACCCGTGCCCTGACACGTAGGACATGTTTGCTGAACCGCGAAGAAACCTTGGCGCATTTGTACTTGGCCAGCACCGTGACACGTAGTACAGGTTTTTGGCTTAGAGCCCGCTTTTGCACCGCTACCGTCACATGGTTTACAGCTAACCCAAGTTGGCACTTTAATTTCAACATCTTTACCACGAACCGCCTCTTCCAGGCTTAAGTCCATGTTGTAACGTAAGTCAGACCCACGTTGTTGGCGCGATTGTCGACGACCACCGCCACCAAAGATATCTCCAAACACATCACCAAAAATATCGCCAAAATCACCATGACCACCGCCGAAGCCACCGCCATGACCACCACCACCTTGTTCAAAGGCTGCATGGCCGTATTGATCATACATCTGACGTTTTTGTGGATCAGTTAGTACTTCATAGGCATCTTTTACTTCCTTGAATTTAGTTTCAAGGTCTTTATCACCTGCGGTACGGTCTGGATGATATTTCATCGCTAAGCGCTTATACGCTTTTTTTATGTCTCGTTCGCTGGCATCTTTGCTCACGCCGAGAACTTCATAATAATCGCTTTTTGACATATCTATCACACTACTCTTTTTACTGCAGTTACACTGCGTAAGGTAAGTCGAACGACTTTACCGTTCATATACATGCAAAAGGCGCGTCAAGCGAAATCGCTGGCGCGCCTCAATCATTTCATCCTAACTTAATTGGCTAAACAAAGCAGCCATTATTGCGTTAGGCAGAAGCGAAACGAGCAATTACTTGTCGTCTTTCACTTCTTCGAACTCTGCATCAACAACATCGTCGTCTTGTTTTGCAGAAGATTGCTGTGCACCTGCATCAGCACTACCTTGCTGTTGTTGTGCTTTCGCTTGCGCAATTTCCATTAGCTTTTGTGATTTTTCAGCAAGAGCTTGTGTTTTCGCTTCAATCTCTTCTTTGTTATCACTCTTAATCGCCGCTTCTAGCTCAGTAAGCGCAGCTTCGATTGCTTCTTTATCTTCTGCTGGTAATGCATCACCCGCTTCTTCGATTTGCTTACGTGTACCGTGAACCATTGCATCAGCTTGGTTACGTGTAGCTACTAGCTCTTCGAATTTTTTATCTTCTTCAGCGTGTGCTTCAGCATCACGAACCATTTTTTCTACTTCTTCATCACTTAGACCTGAAGAAGCTTGAATCGTGATCTTCTGCTCTTTACCTGTATCTTTATCTTTAGCAGATACGTGTAAGATACCGTCCGCGTCTACGTCGAATGTTACTTCGATTTGTGGTGTACCACGTTGCGCTGGGCGGATACCTTCTAGGTTAAATTGACCTAGAGATTTGTTATCGCTTGCACGCTTACGCTCACCTTGTAGTACGTGAATCGTTACCGCTGATTGGTTGTCTTCAGCCGTTGAGAATACTTGCGATTTCTTAGTAGGAATCGTCGTGTTTTTCTCAATTAGTGCTGTCATTACTTGACCCATAGTCTCGATACCTAGTGATAACGGAGATACGTCAAGTAGTAGTACGTCTTTAACGTCACCAGCTAGTACACCACCTTGAATCGCTGCACCTACTGCAACTGCTTCATCTGGATTAACATCTTTACGTGGCTCTTTACCAAAGAACTCAGCAACTGTTTTTTGTACTAGAGGCATACGTGTTTGACCACCAACAAGGATGATGTCATTTACGTCGCTTACTGATAAATCAGCATCAGCTAGTGCACGCTTAAGTGGCTCGATTGACTTAGTTACTAAGTCTTCAACAAGAGACTCAAGTTTTGCACGAGTAACTTTAACGTTCATGTGCTTAGGACCAGTTGCGTCAGCAGTCACGTACGGTAAGTTAACTTCTGTTTGCTGTGCAGAAGACAGTTCAATCTTCGCTTTTTCAGCAGCTTCTTTAACACGTTGCATTGCAAGTGGGTCGTTCTTAAGGTCGATACCTTGATCTTTCTTGAACTCTTCAACTAAGTAGTTGATAACACGGTTATCGAAGTCTTCACCACCTAAGTGAGTGTCACCGTTAGTTGCAAGAACTTCAAACGTGTGCTCGCCTTCTACTTCATCAATCTCGATGATAGAGATATCGAAAGTACCACCACCTAAGTCGTAAACAGCAACAACGTTTTCACCTTTGTTTTTGTCCATACCGTATGCAAGTGCAGCGGCTGTTGGCTCATTGATGATACGTTTAACTTCAAGACCAGCAATACGACCAGCATCTTTAGTAGCTTGACGTTGTGAGTCATTGAAATAAGCAGGTACTGTGATTACTGCTTCTGTTACTGGCTCACCTAAGAAGTCTTCTGCTGTTTTCTTCATTTTCTTCAGCACTTCTGCTGAAATTTGTGGTGCAGCACGTTTTTCGCCACGCGCTTCAACCCATGCATCACCGTTATCAGCTTTTACAATTTTAAAAGGCATGATACCGATATCGCGTTGTACTTCTTCGTCTTCAAAACGACGACCAATTAGACGCTTGATGGCAAATAATGTGTTAGTTGGGTTAGTTACTGCTTGGCGTTTTGCAGGTTGACCAACTAATGTTTCACCATCTTGCGTGTATGCAATGATCGATGGTGTTGTGCGATCGCCTTCCGCGTTTTCGATAACGCGTGCTTTATCACCGTCTAGTACTGCTACACAAGAGTTAGTAGTACCTAAATCGATTCCAATAATTCTACCCATGAATCTTCTCCAACTTCAAAATTCGTTAAAACGTTCGATGACTAGTAAATAGGGGTGCAGGAAACTGAATTCAACTGTAAAAATGAAAAAAATTTACTTTTTTTTGAAATATTTTCCAAATGGGTATTTTTTCCTCAAAAAGAGGGGTTTTTTAACACTTATAGTAATACAAACAAACTGGTCTGATGACTTTAGCTGTGCTATAACCTTGTCCATAGCAATAAATGTTAAGGAAAATTATGCATTTTGATCAATTACTCGCCATGGCAACAGAACTTGGCAAAGACAAAACAAAAGTAATGCAGTTTCCAGAAAACTGGTGCCAAGGTCGCACTGCGTTTGGTGGTTTATCAGCAGCTTTATTATATCAAGCAATTCGTCAACATATCGACAACTCTCGTCGTTTACTATCTTTAAGCACTAACTTTGTTGGTCCGTTAATCGCTGACTGCGACTTTTCAATTGATGTTGAAGTTTTACGCGAAGGTAAAAACAGTGCGCAAGTACTTGCTAAAGTAATTCAAAATGGCGATGTTTGTGTTATCACACAAGCCTGTTTTGGCGCTAATAGAGAATCAGCAGTACGCGTAGATGTGTCAAAAAGCATGCAGCTTAAACCAGTAGACGAACGTTTTACTCTGCCTTATAAAGAAGGTTTAATGCCGGCATTTTTCCAGCACGTCGCACTATGCTTACAAGACGGAAATATGCCATTTTCTGGCGCTGACACATCACATTTAGGCGGCTGGATGAAATTTAAACATAAACCAGAACACATGAGCGAAGCGCATATCATTGCCCTTACGGATGCATGGCCGCCTACCCTATTACAAATGTATAAACAGCCAGCCCCAGCCAGTAGCATGTCGTGGTATATCGAGTTTGTTGAAGAGCCAAACATCGCTGATGATGCTTGGATTGGCTATGAAGCTGTTACACATCATAGTAAAGATGGTTACGGTCTTGAAGATGGCTGTATTTGGAGTGATGATGGCAAGCTCATCGCACTAAGCCGCCAAACTGTTGCTTTATTTGCGTAATTCATGGCTGCTTATTTGCGCATATTCAGTGCCATCAAGGCGAATTATCGCTTGATATTCGCCAGATTCTACAATTTGGCCTAGACCTGTGTTAAAGGTATCCTTTAAAACTTCACTATTGAAAAATGCAGGTCGAGGTGCTTCATTAAATATTGGATGCACAACGAAAGGTTTTATTTCGGCTGTCTGCTTATATTGTTCAAGATAATATAAAAAAACACGTCTTTCGAGAATGATAACGTCAACCCATCCCTTCATTAAATGGTCAACTTGTGCCTCTTGGTTTACTACCTCATCATAAGAACGAAGTATACGTGTCACTGATTTGAAAGGTGCTTCAATAAAATTGGTCGCATTTTGAAAACCCAGCACACTTTTACCAGCTAAATCATAAATGCTGTCTATTTTTAAATTTTGTTCAGCCAAACTTATCGCTACATTTTGATAGCGTAATAGTGGTTCACTTTGGTATATATTTGTACTCGCTCCAGAAGCGAAATTTAAAGCTATATCAACTTTTCCTTGCAGCAACTGCTGCTCTACACGCTTGTTTGGCATGTATTGCACAACAATGTTACTGATCCCTTGAGATTTAAACGCTGCTTTTAATATTTCTAATTGAATACCACTATCGTTATCTTTAATAACATAAGGAGGGAGATAAGAACTGGCTGCAACAACAATAGGGTCTTCTCCAGCTTGCTCTGATAAACATAGGCCCTTACAACTTACAAACAACAAAAGGATAAAAAAATGTTTCACTACACACCTTAATAGACAGTTGCATAGTTAATCTATGCGCCTTGCGTAAATTCTAGCCTATTTTAGGAAAGGGTGCATTTGAATTTATCGAGTTATTGATGCAAACTAAACTAAGTTCTTGTTTATGAGACCCTAAGTTTGCAAACAGCCTGTCCTAGCTGCGACCTTGTCGTTGAGATCCCACATTTAAGTGCGAAACAAGTAGCGGTTTGTCCTCATTGCAAAACCAAACTGTCTTCTTCGCAAGCAAATCAAGATAGTGCTGTCGTAGCGCTGAGCTTAAGTGCGATCTTAATGCTGTTAAGTAGCATGTTTTACCCGTTTTTATCTTTTTCAAGCAGTGGCATCACCCAAACTATAACCTTACCTGATGCGGCACGTATTCTGTTTAACTACGACAATGATTTTTTAGGATTATTCATAGATATCAGCATTATAGGCTTACCTATGTTACTGCTTGTGCTGATAATCCCATTACATTTAGGGTTACTTAAGATACTCCCTTATCAATGGGGAAAAAGGCTCTTAAAAACAACATTTGCACTGCAGCCTTGGATTATGTCAGAAATATTTTTAATTGGCGTCATGGTCAGCATGGTAAAAATAATGTCGATGGCTGACATTGAATTTGGTGTGAGCTTTTGGGCTTATGGCGCATTTGTTATTAGTTATATTGCCACCACAGCTAAGCTCAATAAACAAAATCTATGGTATCAACTCAAAGAGCCTGTTTTTATAGAGCAAATCAAGCCGAATACTCGTGCAATCGACCAAGGCCTTAGGGCTTGTCATGTATGTGGTCAACTATGCGACAGTGAAATCTGTTCTCGTTGTGAATCTAAAACATACACTCGTAACCCTTTTAGTGTACAAAAAGCGGCAGCATGGCTGATCACTTCCGTTGCCTGCTATATACCTGCAAATATTTACCCAATCATGTACACCACTAGCCTAGGTGATGAAACCCCCTCAACCATAATTGGTGGGGTGATGATCTTGTGGAATAGTGGTTCTTATCCTATCGCAATGATCATCTTTTTAGCGAGTGTTGTCGTACCACTTGCAAAAGCTCTCATTTTGAGTTTTTTATGCTTTATGGTGATGCAGCCGGCAAACAGACAAACCAAAAGCTACACACGAATTTATCAATTAACTGAATTTATTGGAAAATGGTCAATGATCGATGTATTTGTTGTGGCAATTTTAGTAGCCTTAGTACAGTTAGGAAATTTGATGTCAGTAACGCCTGGTATAGGAACTATATTCTTTACAACAATGGTGATTTGCCAGATGCTGGCAGCCCATGCATTTGATCCACGTTTATTGTGGGATTCCCCTAATAACTTAAATAAAGTAAAACAAGAGACCTTGGCATGAGCGAAAAAGCAAATATAAAAACAGCGCCAAACATATCGGCAATCTGGATTATTCCTGTAATCGCTTTATTCATCGGCGCATGGATGCTGTATCAATACCAAGCAAATAAAGGTACAACAATCTTTATCAAAATGCCCCATGCTGAAGGTATTATCGCAGGCAAAACAGAAATAAAGGTACGCAGTGTAAAAATTGGTCAAATTGACCATGTAAGACTCTCAGATGAACAAGATAGTGTAATTGCACGAGCACAAATAGATAAACACTATGAAGACCTTTTAACGGATGATGCGAAAATTTGGGTTGTTAAACCACGCATTGATGATACCGGTATTAGTGGGATGAGTACCCTATTGTCGGGTGTTTATCTGGAGTTTGCTCCAGGCGAAAGTAAAGAAACATCCGAGCGATTTGAACTACAAGATGAACCTGCGCTAATTGCCAATGATGTAAAAGGAGGTCGCTTTATCCTCCATGGCTATAACGCTGAAGTGCTCGATGTGAGTACAGGTATCTATTTTAAGGATTACAAAATAGGGCAAATAGAAACGGCTACTTTTGATTGGAAAAATCAAGCCATGAAATATGGTATTTTCATTAATGAGCCTTATCAAAACCTGATCACGCTTAATTCTATCTTTTGGGTTAACTCAGGTATACAAATTGATTTGTCTGCCGATGGTATTAATGTCAATACGGGCTCTTTGAGTAAGTTACTTAAAGGAGGGATTTCTGTTGGTATTCCTGAGCAACAGAAACCAGGGGAAATTGCCACAAATGGCCATAGCTTCTCACTAAGTAATAGCTACAAAGCTGCTCTTGAAGAGCGATTTTATGACTTTGATTATTATCTAATTGACTTTGAACAATCAATTCGTGGATTACGTCCTGGTGCGCCAGTTGAATATCGAGGGATGCGCATCGGTACTGTTGTTGAAGCACCTGCAAATGTCATTATAAATGGCAAACCAGCCCACTTTAGGGTCGATAACACTGCAGTGCCAGCACTGATTAAAATTGAGTATGGAAGACTCTACCATGACAATGTTGCAGCCAGAGAGTTCTGGCAGTCAAGTTTAGATGGCTGGATTAAAAGTGGTTTAAGAGCCTCATTAAAGCCAGGAAACTTATTAACAGGTGCAGTGTATGTGGACTTGGACATTTATGATAATGCTGAACCTGCAGAATTAACAACTATTGCTGACTATACAGTATTCCCGAGTGTTTCAAGTGGAATTACAGTCATTGCTGATCAAGTCTCTGATGTATTAAATAAAGTCAATAATCTCAAAATCGAAGACAGTTTGGCACAAATGCAAACGACCTTTGCAGAATACCAAGCACTTGCACATGACATGCGTGAATTGCTTAATAAACAAGATACTCAAGATTTACCGGGTGATATTAATCGCAACTTTGCTGAGATGACCAAAAGCATGCAACAGTTCGATAAGACGATGAAGCAATTTGAAAAAACCATGGCAAGTTACGAACAAGGATCAACATTCCATGAGCAATTACAAACAACCTTGTCTGAATTTAAACGTTTAAGTGAAGAGCTACAACCACTTACACGTGGTTTAAACCAGCAACCGAATATGTTGATCTTTGATAAAGAGCTACCTGCAGATCCAACGCCGAGGAAACAATAATGAACTTTAAACTCTGTGCTTCAATTGCATCAGTGCTGTTACTTTCGGCCTGTAGCCAAACTTCATTCTCAACCATTGAGTATTATCAATTTTCGCAGCCGATAGTGGCAATGCAACGCTTAGCGGAGAATACCCAAGCTCAGCTCAGAATTAACACAGTGAAGTTACGTGGTGCGCTAAATAATCGTGGTATCGCCATGGTGCTTGATAACAACAGAGTGAATGCTGCTAACTATCATTTATGGAGTGAATCTCCTGATTTGATGTTAACTGCCAGTGCTCATCAACAACTTTACACTGAGCTTGATAATTGGATGGTTATAAAAGGCTTACCTGTGATCACCGATTTAGACCAGCAAAGCTTTTATGAATTAGAGTATGAGCTACATCACTTTAATGGTGATGAGCAAGGTAATGCCAACATTGCGGGGCTTTGGCGCTTGTACTATACAACTCCTGAATCTGGCAGAAAGTTGAAGGCGGTCAATTACTTCAATGAGCTTACACCGTTACAAGCAAGTGATTACGAGGGACTTGTAGCCACCCTTGAATCAACTTGGCTAAAGGTTAACAAACAAGTTGCAAACGAAGTGTCAAAGCTTGCTATTTAATAAGAGTTTAAGTGGCTGATTGTCATCGTTAATGATGACATCTCCTATAAACTCAAAGCCTAGTTTTTGTAGTACCTTTTGCGAGCCAATATTTGTTTGCGAGGTTATTGCTGCAAGCACCCCAAGATCTAATACGTGTTTTTTGGCCATCAACAACCTAGCTGCCGATGTAATAATGCCCTTGCCTTCATAGTTGCCTAACAACGCGAACCCTAAATCAGGAATAGCTAATGCATCACGCTGAAACAGCCCCACCATACCAACCGGTGTACCATCAGCTAAACAGACAATATAACTACCAAAGCCATATTGCTGGTGGCTATTTATAAACGTTTGTTGAATATAATGCTCTGCTTGTGCTGGTGTATTTATATTTTTATTTCCGATATGCTCTAAAAATGTTGCTTGGTTTAAAAGCTCAACAATAAATGCAGCATCATCAGGCTGGCCAGCACGTAAATATATATCTGTCATATATTAAAATACCTTACTTACCACATCATTGGTAAAATTAAGACAATCTAAAACACGCTCTTTTTGCACTGCTGAGAGCTCGTCAATAGCGAAATAAGCATACTCAGTATGCTCATTACTCAACACTATCTGGGCATCATTAGGCAGATGTGCTCGAAAAATAAACGCATGAGAATTAAATGCAGTGTGATAATAAACACCACTTAAATACACGATGTCTACCTCACAATTAAGCTCTTCTTGGCATTCGCGAAGTAACGCTTGATGAATTGTTTCGCCTTTATCTAAAGCGCCGCCAGGTAATCCCCAACTTTTTTGACCATAATTAGCTTTAAGTAATAGCACTTGACCTTGGTTGTTAGTTATAACCGCGTGACTACTGAGTCTGTATGTATCTGAAAATGCCATAAACCCTTGCTTAATTAAATTAAAAAAGTAACACCGTTGAAGAGTGTAAAATAATTACCATCGCAATAAAAATTCTTATTGACTAAATTTATATTCAAGATTATTTTTCTTTCGATGTTTTGGGCAAAACAAAAGCAGTATACCCTCTATACTGTCTGGCGCCAGCCAACGCAGGCACTTTCCCTACTGGGTCCATAAAAGTGTGTTCGCGTAAAGCAGTTACTTAAGTCGATAGACTTCGGATTTCTGTAAGCAATCTCGCATTGCTTAACTGTGTGAAAAATATAATGCAAGAACCTTCTGCGTTAAGTTTACTACCGCCAGTATTGGTGGTTGTTTTGGCCGTGTTGTTACGCCGCCCTATTTTATCTTTACTTGTTGGAGCTTTGTTTGGTTTAGCCATGCTTGGGCCAACAGCTATACTGTCAAACTTTTCTGATATATCGTTAAAAGTGATGCAGGATGAAACCATTGCCTGGCTAATTTTAGTCTGTGGCGGGTTTGGTGCCTTGATTGCCTTATTGGTAAGAACCGGTGGAGCAAGTGCATTTGCTGAATTAGCGTTAAAGTTTGCCAAAGGTCAACGCTCATCTTTGCTAATGACCTTTGTGTTAGGTGTGATTATTTTTATCGATGATTACCTCAATGCATTAACAGTTGGTGAAACCATGAAGCGTATCACCGATAAGTTTAAAATTAGCCGCGAAATGCTAGCTTATGTTGTTGACTCAACTGCCGCACCTATCTGTGTGCTTGTACCACTCTCTACATGGGCGGTATTTTTTGGTGGCCTATTAGTCGATAATAATGTTGCAGCAGAAGGCCAAGGTATTGCCGTATACATCGAAGCAATCCCTTATATGTTGTACGCATGGTTTGCAGTACTTGTTGTATTGCTTGTCAGCTTAAATGTGATCCCTGCTTTTGGGCCGATGAAAAAGGCACAACTACGTGCAATGAATAATCAAATCGAGATCTCAAATAGCCAATACACCGATGTACAAACTGCGGATGAATACGCTGTTAAAGCCGCAGAAGAGAACTTTGAAACAGCAGCATCCAATGGCAAACTCTATAACTTTTTAGTGCCGATTATTTTACTTGTTGCGTTTACTGTTTATTTCGACATTGACGTATATAAAGGATTGCTTGCAACCTTTGCTGTGGTGTTACCGTTTTATATGTTGCAAAAACTAATGACATTGTCAGAACTAGTGGAGCGTATGTTAGATGGTTTTAAAAGTATGATCCCAGCAATTGGTACTGTCGTTGCGGCCTTTATATTTAAAGATGTGTGTGATCAATTAATGCTTCCGCAATATGTCATTAATACTTTAAGCCCTTATATGACAGCACAGTACCTACCTGCCGTGGTGTTTTTAGCAATGGCAGTACTTGCTTTTGCAACGGGTTCTAGCTGGGGGATTTTCGCAGTAACTATTCCAATTGTGATGCCACTGGCTTATGCAATTGATGCCAACATTCCTCTAGTAATTGGTGCTTTGTTGTCGGCGTCATCGTTTGGTAGTCAAGCATGCTTTTATTCTGACTCCACAGTACTTGCTGCACAAGGCTCAGGGTGTGACTTAGTCAGCCATGCGGTTACTCAATTACCTTACACCTTACTGGCGGCAACCGCTGCATTAATAGGGTTTTTGCTCATCGCCTAAATTAAAAAGCCCAAGCAATTGCTTGGGCTTTTATTTATCAACTAATAAGTTACTTTTGGAATTTAATTCCTTTGTAATAAGTTTCTAAGTTTTCAACTTTTGTTTGGTTTTTAAGATCTGCAAATGGCTTATCAGCGAACTTGCTACCACGCATTTGAATGTTCAAGCGTGGTGCTTCACTGTTCAGCATGGTTTTCTTGTAATAATCTTTCAAATCAGCCAAGGTTACTTTTTCAACTTCAGCAATAAGCTTTTCTTTAGAGTCAAAGTTAAAGTTTTCACGATACCAATCTGTGATAAGTGGTGACATTTCATCACTTAGATTCTTAGGTTGCTCTTTTAAAGATACCAGCGTTGCATTTTTAAGTTGTGAAAATGTTTCTTCTGTCATGTTATCAAGCTCTACTGCGTATTGCTTTTTAAACTCATCAAAGCGTTCTTGCATTTCTTTAGGGCCTTTAACTGGTGTTTGGATATAAAGACCTAGTGCAGAGTAATCTTCAATCGGACGGGCTAACGCACCAACAGCATAAGCAAGCTGCTCTTCGGTACGAAGCTTATCAAAAGCAATCGTTCTGAAGTGGCTTTGTAACACTTGCGCTTGAGCCTTTTGCTTATAACCCGGTGTTGGATGAACAACCATATCGATAATCGCTACATCAGCTACATCAATATCCTTTTGCAATACAATACGTTCACCTATTTGTGGCAACCATGCTTTGCTGCGAGCAAACTCAGTAGATTTATGAGCCTTAGGTAATATAGCTGTTAGCTTATTAGCAATAGATTCAACATCATTTTGGTTGTAGTTACCAAACGTGAATACACGTAAATCATTTGCAGCAAGAGTTGATTGCTTAATAGCAGTAAAATCAGCAAGGGTTAGCGTATCTGCCGCCGCAATTAAGGTTTCGGTATCAAATTTACCACTTCGTGTTAGCTTAGAATATTCACCAAATGCTTGATAGAAAGGAAATTGCTTTTGTTGATTTAGTAAATCACGCTTATAACGGTCAATCGCTTGTGCAAAACCATCTTCTGATACATTTAAAGTAAGATTTTCAAGCGCCTGAGCCAATAATACGTCCTGCTTATCAGTAAAACCACTCAGTGATAATATAAGACCATTGCTTGGCTGTAACCCCAAACTCATACCTGCTACAGCCGCTTCAGTGCTTAATTTACTTTGCTCTAAGTTATACAGATCAGCCCAAATTGAGTAAAGCACCTGTGCTTTTACATCAACTAATGCATCAGGTGTGTTAATGTAAACTTCAACAAGCCCTTTAGGTTGCTCAGCAAATTGCTGACTTGCTTGGCGCCAAACTTTGACACCTTGCTTATCAAAGACCAGTTTAGGATGTGCTTGCTGTTTAAATTCCGCGGTCTTAATAGCAAAACTTTCTGGCAGTAAGCGGTTTACAGTAGGTAAAGCTAAAGCATATTCGCTTGGTTTATTCCAGCTTGCAACTTCTTCGTCGCTGATATCTTCAATACGATATTTACCATCGTAAAAATGTAGCTGCGAGTCTGTCTCTTCTTGCTTTGAAATATACCAAATACGTAGCGTCTCTTCGTTTAACTGTGAAAGCACGTTTTGCACAGCGTCAGCATCAAACTTTGCATAATAGTAAGGTGCATTAATTGCGTTGTTCACTGGGAACTTTTGCATACTATCAGTAAGGTTACTTACGTAGCCAAACTCATCACCTTTTTCAAGAAATTGAAACTCATTGTTTAAAGAAGTACGAATTTCATTAAAATACTTGCTATCAACACCCTGCTCTTTAATTAACGCAATATACTGCATTACCATAGCAACAATTTCTTCACGGTTTTGCATGCCGGCGTCAGTTAGTTCAATACTTACTGTTAAGCTGCCGTAGTTACCATATTGTGTAGGTGAATCAGAAGCAGATAAACGTGATACCCAGCCTTTATCGCGTAATATTTGTGCCGGGCTGCCTTGCATTTCATTACTTAACAAGTAAGACACAAAGCGATTAGGTTTAACTGCAAACTGTGAACTGTTATCGGTGATTGTAAATTCAAGTTGTAATTGTTTTACGTCTTCATTTGGTGAATAGTAAACACGTTTACCACCAGCTTTATCAAAATCAAGTTTATCTGTTACTGTTGGTTTTTCGATATGTTTATTTTCGATATCTGCAAAATACTGTTTAGCTTTTGCTTCCATTTCAGCTAGCGGACGGTTAGAAATCATCGCCACTTTCATGATATTAGATGAATAGTATTTATTATAAAAAGCAACCGTTTCTTTATGTAAATCACTGCCTTCTTTATCACCTAGCGTTTCTAGGTTACCAATTAAGAAACGGTTTGCAGGATGGTCTCCCATCATTTTGCGTGCTAATTTAAATTGTCCAAAAAAGTCCATTTCACGACGCATTGACCATTCAGCATTAACCGCATTTTTTTCTTTATCAGTGTATTCAGGGTAAAGCTTAGGTGCTTTAAAAAAGTCAGAAAAACGGTCTAATGCTTCATCATAGGCATCGTTATTTACTTTAAACATATAATTAGTGATATCTAACCAAGTGTAAGCGTTGTGCGCACCACCGTTTTTGGTCATAAAATCACTATAACCTTTGGTATCAGGATAGCGGTCTGTACCTAGGAAAAGCATATGTTCTAGATAATGTGCCATACCTTGTTGCGACATAGGGTCGTGTAGTAAACCGACACCAACACTAAGTGCAGCTGCTGACTTTTCTACACTCGGATCTGAGATTAAAATAACATCAATCTCATTATCTAGTTTTAGTGTTTTATATTCTCGGGCATCATTTGGACTGACAACCAAAGAATCAGGTATAAGGCTGCTATTAGCTGTAGATGAAGTCATAGTAGATGTTGAAGAACACCCAGCTAATACAGCAAATGCGATTGCACTAAGGCCCATTATTTTTTTCATTATTATGTATCCATTAGATATTGAATCAATTTTTATTTATGATGAGTTTTCATCAGCCGCAATTCAATGCTTTTTAACAGACTAACACTAAAAGTTTGTAACACATTGTGAAAAAGCAATGCAAAAGGCTAATAATCATAATAATTACAATATAAAAGGATGAGTTATGGAAAAGTGGCTAATCGTAGCGATGTTTACTCAGGTATTACTTACATTCATAGTAATGTACATTATGGGCAAGCGCCGCTTTAGCGCAGCTAAGAAAAAAACCATAGAAATGAAAGACTTTCTTACAATGGATTTAGAAAAAGCAGGTGCGCACGTGCGTGTTGCAGATCGTAACTTTATAAATCAGTTCGAAATGCCTGTACTGTTTTTTATTGCGTGTTTAACTGCACTACAACTAAATGCTGTAGGTACTGTTTTTGTTGGCTTTGCTTGGGCTTATGTCGTTTTGCGCATAATCCATAGCTTTATACATTTAACCTCTAATACGTTAAAGGCTAGATATTATAGCTTTGTTATCAGTAGCTTTATTATGCTGATTATGTGGGTACTGATATTAATAACAATCTTTTAATACTCAGTAATACTAAGAAATAAGGCGCTTTTAAGCGCCTTATCAAGGAATTATTTACGACGACAAAAGCCAAACAAAGCTAGTAAAGACAGCATCCACGCCATACTACCACCTGAGCCACTGTCTAAATCACCTGAAGGCTTATCTTGTTTGATCAGCGTGTTTTCTTTTGGTTTTAATAATTGAGAAGAGTTCGGATCATCATCAAGAATTACCACACTATTAATAGTTACTAAATTCTCACCATTAAAGCCTGAGGTATCTGTTGGACATTGATCGTTATTTAAACCAACAACAGGAATATCACCACAGTGTGTGAGTTCAGTGATTTTATCTAACACCATTTGGCTTTCAGCTGTAATTTGGCCGAACACAGTAAAACCACCATTTTGAAGATCTAAATTAGCACTATTGTCTTTTAAATTGAAAAACCATTGGCTAGTTGCACTATTTGCATTACCACCTTGCTTAGCCATCGCAATGGTGCCTTTCACATTAGATAGTTTAGGCTCATTTTTTATCGCATCATTTGTTTCAATAGCTTTAAAATCAGAATCAAATTTAAATCCTCCGCCTTGTAAAACAAAATTCTCAACAGAGCGATGAATGACACTACTATTATAAGTGCCCTCTTCTACATAATTTAAAAAGTTTTCTACAGTTATGGGGGTGTGTTGATCAAATAGATTAACTGTAATCGTGCCTTGGTTAGTTTGCATTTCAATGATAGTTGAGTTGGCGCTGTAGCTTGCTGCACAAAGCACAGAGGCAATTAAATATTTTTTCATTTTTTATCTTTCCTGATATTTTTATTCTAAAACTGCAGCAAGACTAAACAAAAACGCTAGGCGCTTAAATAGCAAACAAAATAGTTACACAAAACGCGCCAAATCAATTACAAGTTAGTTACATTTATTTACACCGCGTATTCATTATGGTTATAAAAAATATAAATCTTAAATCAAAATCGTCTTATCAAATAGACTGAGTTTGTTAGTATTTGCATGACAACAAAGAACACACAGGAATAAACCATGGCGAATGAAGAAAACGCAATATGCGATTTTGGCTTACACCAAGGTGAGCCGTATAGTAAATTACCAGCGAGCTTCTTAAACTGGATGGTTGGTAATAACCATCAAAAATCACATTATGCAGAACAAGAGTTAATTCGTAGGCAACTCGCTGCGACTGGACAATTAAATACCGAAAATAGCAATAAAAATCTATAAAAGACATTTAATTTAAATATAAGTCGTTTAAACTAAGCGCTTAATTAACTACTGCTTTTAACAGGCAAACAATTATGCGCTTTTTTTTATCTTCTTTTTTACTGCTTACCTTAGCGGCTTGCAGCTCTTCTACTCACACTGATTCAGTACAATACCTCACATTACTCCATACAAACGACAACCATGGTCGCTTTTGGCACAATGAGCAAGGTGAGTATGGTATGGCAGCTCGTAAGACCTTAATTGATCAATTAAGAGCTGATGCTAAAGCAAAAGGTCATGCAGTATTATTACTCTCAGGTGGCGACATCAATACAGGTATTCCCGAGTCTGACTTACAGCATGCAGAGCCTGATTTTAAAGGTATGTCAATCATTGGTTATGATGCCATGGCTATAGGTAATCATGAATTTGATAACCCACTGGCAGTACTTGATCAACAACAAAAATGGTCTAACTTCCCATTTTTATCTGCCAATATTATAGATAAGGCAACTGGCGAGACACGTTATCAAGGATATAAGATCTTTGAGAAGAATGGCCTAAAAATAGCTGTAATCGGTTTAACAACCACAGATACAGCTAAAATAGGTAACCCTCAATATATTGGCAACCTTGAGTTTAAAGACCCAACAGCAGTTACAGCAAAGCTAGCTCCTGAAATCGATAAACAATACAACCCTGATATCACTATTGCAGTTACACACATGGGCCATTATGTTGATGCAAACTTTGGCATTAATGCACCGGGTGATGTAACAATGGCTCGTAATCTACCAAAGGGTACACTTGACATAATTGTTGGTGGGCATTCACAAGAACCGGTCTGTATGAAAGAAGCCAACGTTGCAGATGAGAGTTTTATACCAGGCAAAGAGTGTAAGCCAGATCAACAAAATGGTACTTGGATCATGCAAGCACATGAGTGGGGTAAATATGTTGGTAAAGCTGAATTCAAATTAGAAAATGGTCAACTAACACTACTTAATTACGCGCTTATTCCGGTAAATCTTTATATCAATGATGAAAACGGCAATAAAAAGTTGGCAGCTGATTACATCGAACCAAACAAAAACTTACAAGATGTACTTTCTGTTTATCAAGCAAAAGGGGCAGCGCAAATTGCTGGAAAGATTGGTGCAGTTGATGAAAAGCTAGAGGGTGACCGTAACAAAGTTCGTTACCAGCAAGTAAACCTAGCACGGGTAATAATTGCTGCACAAATGCAATCTGTTGGTGCTGATTTTGGTATAATAAGTGGCGGTGGTATTCGTGATAGCATTCAAGCTGGCGATGTGAGCTATAAAGACATTTTAAAAGTTCACCCTTTTAAAAACCGTATCACCTATATTGATATGACCGGGAAGGCATTATTTGATTACCTATCTGTTGTGACTTCTTTCCCACCTGATTCAGGTGCTTACTTACAATATTATAAATTAAGCTTTAAGCGTGAAAACGACACATTATCTGATGTTAAAATTGCTGGTAAACCACTTGATATGACGAAAACATATCGTATGAGTATTAACAGCTACAACGCCTCAGGTGGTGATGGCTACCCTACTCTTACAAACAAAGAAGGCTTTGTCAGTACAGATGATACTGACGCACAGGCATTAAAACGTTTCTTTGAGCAAAATAGTCCTGTTAAAGCGGCCGACTTCGCGCCTAAATAAACAAATTAAAAGTAAAAAGGGAAGTCAATGACTTCCCTTTTTTAGTTTTACTTACCTATCACTTCAATATTTTCTAACGTTATGTTCTTTAATCCATAATGATGTAAACGTGAACGCGAACCTTCACCATGCGCTTTCGGTGGATAATAAACATCTTTAACTTCTGGTTGATCTTGCCAAACATCATCAAGCGCAGCGCGGATTTCACTCAAGGTTTTTTCTAAACTATTGGTAAAATTTGGTCTTTTACGGACTGTATGACCTAATTCAACTAACCGGTAAAAATACTTATTAGCAAGTGTAAGTAACTCTTCAGGAACATCCTTATTCTGATTGAGCACTACATCAGGATTTTCAGTACAAAACTCAACCAAAGCCAAATAAAAACATAACGGCTTATTGGCTAATGCAACAGGTTTATCAGGGCTACAATTTGCTGCCAATGTTTTATTTTGAAGATCGACAATCAAAATAGGTTTTGTTTTACTATTCGGTTCAGGTTCAGGAAGTTGTTTTGCAACTTGTAATTTTGTGCGTTCACTTAAGAAGAATAAATAACTAATCGCAAGTGAAAACAAACATACCAAAATAAATACTGCAATATCATTTTTATTTAAAATATTGTTATTAATAACAAAACTAATAGTAAAAACTTTTTGTGGTGTTTGAAGTTGCTTTTCAATCAGATCTGCTCTTGCTGGAAACTCTGTAATTCCTTCGATGGAATAAACAAAAATCGGGGTTTCTTTGAGCTGCGAATTAAGCTTAGCAAGGTAGTCAATAACAGCCTCTTTACTACCAGAATGCTTTAAAAAGTCATCAGGAAGGTTTAAATGAGTTAAATCTAAGGCGATTCGCTTCTCTATATTTGCCAAGCTTAATTGATTATTCTCTGTTGACTTAACCGCTTTTGCAAGAATATAGCTACCAAATAAGACCAGACAAATAACGAAGAATAAACAACCATAAATTAGCTTTACTCTAATTGGTAGCATTGTTTACCTCAGCATTAATTCGCAACGAGTGTTGCGTTTTACAGTTAAAGAATGATTGAACGTGATTGAAATAATGAGAATTTTGGTCATGCGCTAAATCAATTAAACGTTTTTGAACAGCACAGAGAAGATCTGTGTTTTCATCTTGCATTTTAAGGTACCAACGGCTGCCACTAATGTTGTCACTGATGGGAGTAATATAATTGATTGAAAAACGTTGCTGGTCTATGTCTTGCCAATAAGAAGAAATTAGATCAACTTTACCGCTTGCTAGTAATTCTCTCAGCTCTGAATGAGAGCCAGCATAGGTAATGTCTAAATTCTCTAAATTAATATCTAACTTTTTAAACAACTGTTTCGGCAAAATATGACCAGAACGGCTTGTAGGGTAATCTAAAAGGCCAATTCGTTTGTCAAGAAAATAACTTTTATCTAGCCGCGGCTTTTCTTTGCTTGAAATAAAGTAGGCGGTGTAATCAGGAAAACCAACAACGGCTTTATAGTTGTAAGTTGATTCTGCCATAAAAGCGTTAATTAAGTTTTCTTTTGCGAGGATCAAATCTGCTAATCCTTTACCCAAAAACTCAACTGTATCAGATGTCTTGTAACCCCAATAAGAGGTAACCTTGCCATATTGCTTACTGATAGTGTCGTCTTGACATAATGAAAACGCGACATCTTCAGCTAGCCGTTTACCAGATGAATATACGACAAGTTCATTAAGATTAACCTCAGATTTAGTATCACATTGAAAAGAAGTTTCAATAAACGTATCGATATCAGATATAGGCTTATTTGCTTGTAAAATTCCCACAAAACAAAACAAGCCAAACGACAGAAACAAAAATGTAACAATCAAAGATTTTTTTATTAGTATTGTTCTTAAATTCAATTTTTATAGCCAACAACGCACCCTTGCCTCTATTTGAACAATTATTCTTACTTATTACAACAGGTAATTTTACCTGAAATAAATAACTCATTGTTTTTAAATATATATGAACAAGAAATTATGAATCTTATTGAGTCCTTTCTATTTGTTTTAAAATTCAGGAGAATTAGCACCAAGTAATCGTGCTTCAGGGCACATTCATTTTTGGACACTGAGTCAATGTTACAAAAAACAATAAAGATGTTGCTGTTATCGACACCTGTTATTTCAGCGGTGTTAAGTACTCCGGCTAATGCATGGGGACAAAATGGTCATCGTATTGTTGGTGAAATTGCATCTAAGCATATTACTGACACCACGAGGCAAGCATTAATTCCTTTACTTGATGGCGAGTCACTCCCTCAAATTGCCACTTGGGCCGATGAAATGCGCTCTGCCCCTGAGAAATTTTGGCAAAAAAAGTCATCTCGCTGGCATTACATCAATTTCAAAGAGGGTGATGCTGATCCCCATTTCGACTCTCATGCCCACCACAATAAAGACACAGTGTCTGACATCCTTGAAGGGATGGAATATTCAATTTCAGTTTTACAAAACCAAAAAGCATCACTTGCAGAAAAACAGTTTGCTTTACGCTTTTTAGTTCATCTTGTTGGTGATAGTCACCAACCATTCCATGCAGGTCGCAGTGAAGATCGTGGCGGCAACAATATTTCTGTCACATTCTTCGGGCAAGATACCAATTTACATAGCCTATGGGACTCAAAACTCATTGAAAATGAAAATTTGTCCTATACTGAATTTGCGCAATTTATAAATACAACAAATCAAGCGTTGATAATGGACTACCTTACCAGTTCACCAAGCGATTGGTTAATCGAATCACATAATATTGCAAATTCAATCTATAAAGAAAATGAAACAAACGTAAGTTATAGTTATATCTATAAAAACTTACCAATTGTTAAAACTCGCCTACAGCAAGGCGGGATAAGATTGGCCGGTTTATTAAATAGTTTATTTGATAAATCAGCAAAACCGTTAGTAAAGGCACTTAAGATGCCAACTGACAGCAAACTATAAATGAAACATAACCTCTAACACGGGAAATAACATAATGAAAATCCAACTCCGCAAAACAGCTCTATCACTTGCTATTGCAGCATGTGTTGGTGTGAGTGGTGCAGCGTTAGCAAATGAAACAACATCTGCTATCAAGGGTCAAATCAAAGGTCCTAGCGGCAACCCTGCTGCTGGCACTAAGATTACTATCGTTCACTTACCTTCAGGTTCAACTAAAGAAACTGAAACGAACGATGCGGGTTACTTCACAGCTAAAGGCCTACGCGTAGGTGGTCCTTACCGCGTTGTTGTAGATTCTGACGTATTTGCAGATCAAACTTTCAACAACATTAACCTACAAGTTGGTGCTGACTACCCTGTTAATGTTACGTTAGAGCCGCAATCAGACATCGAACAAATCGTTGTTACAGGTCGTCCTATCAGCCGTATGTCTGGTGGCACAGGTCCTGCTGCGACTTTCACACTTGAAGATTTAGAAAACCAACCAGCCATCAACCGTGACTTACGTGACATCGTTCGTATTGACCCACGTGTAACAATCGATGATAGCCGCGGTTCAATCAACTGTGGTGGTGGTAACCCACGTTTCAACAGCTTAACGCTAGACGGCGTTCGTATGAACGATAACTTCGGTCTAAGCTCAAACGGTTACCCGACAATTCGTGCTCCTTTCTCTTTCGATTCAATCGAGCAGGTTGCCGTTGAACTAGCGCCTTTTGATGTTCAATACGGTGGTTTCACATCGTGTAACATTAACGCAGTTACTAAATCTGGTGGTAACGAAGTACACGGTGGTATGTTCTTCGATTACACAAATGATTCAATGAAAGGCGACAAAATCGAAGGTGAAGACTACGACAACGGTGATTACACTGAAAAACGTTATGGCTTCAACGTTGGCTTACCACTTATTAAAGATAGCCTTTTCTTATTCACATCTTACGAAAAACTTGAAGGTGTTAAACAGTACAACTACGGCGGTTTAGACACTGGTAGTGTTTCAGCGGCAGATGTTGCTCGTGTACAGCAAATTGCTCAAGACGTTTACGGTTATGACGCAGGTGGAATGCCATCAAGCGCACCAGTTGAAGATGAAAAAATCTTAGTTAAGTTAGACTGGAACATCAACGACGATCACCGTGCAAACTTAATCTATAACTACAATGATGGTTTTACACTGTCTCAATCGGATGCTTACAGCAACACTGTTACTTTAGATAATCACTTCTTCAAGCAAAGTGCTGAATTTACATCAATCATTGGTTCACTTTACTCAGATTGGTCTGATGAATTTTCAACTGAGGTTCGTCTAGGTAAATCTGAGCTTGACCAAACTGTACGTTCTTTAGATGCGGCAAGTAGCTTCGGTGAGATGCAAATTCGTACTGCTGATGGTGGTACAATCTATATTGGCCCAGATGACTCTCGTCAATCTAATGCTCTTAGCTACGAAACAGTAACAGCAAAAATTGCAGGTACTTATTACCTTGATCAACACACAATTACTGCTGGATATGAGTTTGAAGAATTAGACGTATTCAACCAATTCGTTCAGCATACGCAAGGTGAGTGGCGTTTTAAATCAGTTAATGATTTTGAAGCAGGTTTAGCAGACCGTATCTACTATAACAATGCAGCGGGTACAAACAACCCAACTGACGCAGCTGCTAACTTCTCATACGCACAACACACTTTCTATGTACAAGATGAGTACAGCTTCACAGATTTAGATGCAACATTAACATTTGGTCTTCGTTACGACAAATACACAAGTGACGACAAACCAAACTACAATGAAAACTTTACTAATCGCTACGGTTTCAGCAACCAAGCAACATTCGATGGTATCGATTTAATTCAACCACGTGTTGGTTTTGAATGGTACGCAACGGATGCATTAGAAGTACGCGCTGGTGTTGGCTTATTCTCTGGTGGTAACCCGAACGTATGGTTATCTAACTCATACTCTAACGATGGTATTACTAATATCAGTGCTTACCGTTCGGGCGGTATCGATTTATTCAATACGCCAAACGTTAACGGTGGTACGCCAGGTTACGAAGTTCCACAAGATATGTATGATGAAGTTGCAAACACAGTTATTGGTTCAGGTGATTCATCTGTAAACGCTGTTGACCCTGATTTCGAAATGCCATCAGAGTGGAAATACTCAGTGGGTGCAACATACACAACTGAAGATGAGTACGTATTCTCACTAGATTACTTATTCACTAAACGTAAAGATGCTGCATTCCTAGAAGATATCGCGTTACAAGATTCTGGTGAAACAACGTTTGATGGTCGTCCAATTCTTAAGTCTAAAGAAGGTCGTCGCGGTGACTTATTACTTACTAATGTGAGTGGCGACAGTGGTGAGTCGCATGTTATCTCTGCTGCGATGAGCAAACGCTTTGATAACGGCATTAGCTTACAACTAGCTTACGCTTACACTGACTCAACTGATGTTAACCCTATGACAAGCTCGGTAGCGAGCTCAAACTATGGTAACTTAGCGACATACGATCCGACTAACCCGGGTGCACACACATCTGATTACGAGATCCCACATCGCTTTACTATGACATTAGGTTACACAACTGAGTTGTTTGATGGTTACAACACACGTTTCAACCTATTCAGCGAAACGTATAAAGGTCTACCTTACAGCTACACGTTTAATGATAGAGACAATGATGTTTGGGGTGATAACAACTCAAACGGTAGTCGTCAGTTAATGTATATCCCTGAAGTGAATGATCCTAACGTTGTTTACAACATGACACCTGAAGAAGTAACTGAGTTTAACCAATGGATTTCTGCTCAAGGCCTTGAACGCGGTCAAATCTCTGGTCGTAACCGTCAAAATGCTGATTGGTTCACGAAAGTTAACTTCAAGATGACTCAAGAGTTACCTGGTTTCATGCCTGGTCACAAAGGTGAAGTATTCTTCGTTATCGATAACTTAACTAACATGTTAAACGATGACTGGGGCGTACTTAAGAAAGGTAGTTTTGTTGGTAACAGCATGGTGACTGTTGACCTTGATGACCAAGGTCGTTATGTATACTCAAACTTTACCCCTAACAATGGTAAAACTGCAACTCAAAGCAGCGCATCAGTGTGGGAAATGCGTGTAGGTGTACGTTACACATTCTAATAACGAGTTAACCTTGTTATAAAGCAAAAGCCCGCCCCTACTGGCGGGCTTTTTACGTTTAGAAGAAAGTGAGTGAGTTACAGGTTACTAGGGGAAAGTTAGCAAGGAACAAGAGTAAAGTTAGCAAGTTGCTAGTAGCAGCGATTTTATATCGCGTTTGATGGCTGAGGGCTGATGTTTAACGCGATCCAGCGTTGTTATGTCAGTCGTCATTTATGGCGACAAATCTTTAAACTTGAATGATCAAGGACTAAAGCCCGACCTACCCTGATATGAAAATGCAGGCCAATTTGACCTGCACACAAAGTTTTATTTAAGCTGCGTAAACCGCAAGTGGATGGGTTGTATTGATTGAAACATGCACAGCATCACCCGGGCGCACTATCACCTCATGGCTCACACGGCTTGTCACCACAGTATCGCATGCAAGTTTAACAGCGCATAATCGGCTGCCACCCTCATAACGTACCCAGGTCACTTCACCGTTATTTGTATTAGCATTATTAATTAGATGCACATCATCAGGGCGCAACAATACATCAACCTTTGCTGCATCATGATCAATTTTGATTGCTGGTGCATTGCCTATATCTGTTGTGGCTGTATCACCTACACAATTACCGGCAATGAAACTTGCCTCACCTAAAAAGCGTGCCACAAAACGATTACTTGGCAAGCTAAAGCAACGCTCAGGAGTATCAATTTGCTGAATTACCCCCTCTTTAAGCACCCCTACACGGTCACCGACAGATAAGGCTTCCTCTTGGTCATGGGTCACCCAAATAGCGGGAACACCTGCAGCCTTTAATGCATTTCTAATATCCCATCGAAGAGTATCTTTTAGAGCTGCATCTAGGTTAGATAATGGTTCATCAAGTAAAACAAAGTCTGGTTCATGAGCAAGAGTTCGAGCGAGTGCGACACGCTGCTTTTGACCACCAGATAAGGTTGCCGGCTTTTTACTTCGAAATGCTTCAAGACCTAGTAGCTTTATCCAATGATCGGCTTTAGAAGTATCGTTAAGTCTAAAGCAAATATTCTGTTCAACAGTTAAATGTGGAAAAAGGGCAAAATCTTGAAACACCATTCCTACTTTACGTTTTTCCGGGGGAACTTTTAGTTTTGGCGTAGCTCGCCATGAACCTAAATTTATTTCGCCTTCGCTAATAGGAATAAGCCCAGCTAACGCTTGTAAAATTGTACTTTTACCACAGCCAGTTGGACCAACTAGCATGAGGATCTCACTTTCCCCAAGTGATAAGTTAAGTTCACTTACCACACGATTGCTACCATAATCGATAGACAGCTTACTAACTGATAGCATTAAACTGATCCTTAATGTTCTAATTGACTGCGCTTTTCACCTGAGAGCATT
The DNA here is from genome assembly GCF_004792295.1 of Pseudoalteromonas sp. MEBiC 03607. Lineage (NCBI taxonomy): Bacteria > Pseudomonadati > Pseudomonadota > Gammaproteobacteria > Alteromonadales > Pseudoalteromonadaceae > Pseudoalteromonas > Pseudoalteromonas sp. MEBiC 03607. Next base: position 331,773 of record NZ_SRRY01000002.1, on the reverse strand, counting down.
ATAGCCAAGCCGCAAGCTGATATCACTACCAACAATAAGCCAGGAATAGCAGCACGGCCAAAGTAACCGGCTTCATAAACACGCCACAAATATGTTGAAAGGGTTTCAAAACCCGTTGGGCCAAGTAAAAGTGTTGCTTCAAGTTCACGCATTGATTCTAAAAATACCAAAGCAGCACCTGCGATAATACCGCGCATAGTTAAAGGTAAAGTAATTCGCATAAATGCTTCACGCGGGCTGGCACCCAGTACTCGTGCTGACTTTATTAAACTTGAATCTAGATGCTCAGTACTGGTTCTTACAGAGCCAACTGCAAGCGGCAAAAAGCGCAGCACATAAGCAATTACTAATAGAGCTAAGGTTTGATAAAAGAGTGGCAACTGTAGACCGCCATATACCAATGCCGTTCCCATCACAATACCCGGAATACCAAATCCAAAATAAGTTACACGCTCCATAATACGCCCTGCTTTTCCACTCAACGCTGCATGAGCAACAGGTACAGCAACAACAACAGCAACGATAGCAGCAATACCCGATGCATAGGCTGAATGCCAAGCAATACTGAAGTCAAAATCTGCAACTCCATCACGGGCAAGCCAAAGTAAAAAAATTGCCAAAGGTAAACAAATCGCAAGTAGCAATACTGGTAAAAATGTCAGTAACATCGCAACTTTTTGACCATTCGATGGAAATAACATCAATGAACGTCCATGGCGTTCTGAAGCTGTTTTAATTTGTGACTCGATAAACAATAAAAATCCAACGATAACCATCAGTTGTAGCGATAACATTGCCGCACGACTCAAACCAAAAGCGTTGTATTCTACATAAATAACCCGAGTGAACGTATCTAAACGCATCATCGCCGGTGTACCAAAGTCTGATAAGGTATAAAGCGCAACCAGTAAAGAGCCTGCCGCTATACCATTGATAACCCGAGGTAAAATAACTTTAAATACACTCATTGTCATCGACATACCTAAAGTACGTGCAGCATTAACCATGCTGGCATCTAAGCTAAGTAAAGATGATCGAGTTGTTAGCATTACAAAAGGAAACGTATACAGGGTCATTACAATGGCAGCGCCTGTTAGTCCATACATAGGCGGCGTTTCGAAGCCGAGCAGCTGATTTATCTCACCACCGGGGCCAAATGCAGCATACAAAGTAAACGCTCCAATATAACTTGGAATTGCTAGTGGAGCGGCAAACAGAACAAGCCACAGCTTTTTAAAAGGAAGTTGAACATAGGCACTAATAAACGCCAGAGGTACGCCAATTAAAATAGAGCCTATTACCGTTAACACCATAAGTGATAAGGTGTTACCAAGAATTTTTAAGTTATGACTATCAAATACAGCAGTCGCATCACTTGCTAAAGTGATCAGAATATAAACTGGCACTAACGCCAAAAGCGCTGCAAGCAGCGCCATCGGATAAGAAGCAGGTATGCGCATTATAAAACACCGCTACTGCGCATAAGGTCGAGTGTTGGCCTTAAATCTGCCAATTGAGTTAAATCGATTTTCGGCGGTGACACATCCGTTAATGCTGGTAAGCCAGCTGGTTGTTCAATACCTTGGATCAGTGGAATTTCATAGGCTTCACGGGCTAAGTAACTTTGTACTTCAGAACTTAGTAAGTAACGCATAAAATTCATCGCATTAGGGTTATCTGTTAACGATAAAACACCTGATGCATTAACTAAACAACCGGCATCTTGATTGGTAAAAGCAAGATCAAGATTAGCGTCTGGTTTACCTGACTTAAGTCGTAATGTGTAATAATGGTTTGCAAAGCCAATATCGACTTCACCACGTTCAACTGCCATTACTACACCAAGCTCACCAGCATAGGTTTTCGAACGTTTTTGAACCTTTTTAAGCCACTTAGCGGTTTTATCTTCACCTTCAAGAATACGCATAGCCGTTACGAATGATTGAAAAGAAGCATAAGCAGGTGCCCAACCTATTGATAAATCGCTGTCAGCAATTGCCATGATACTGTCGGGGATATCATCTTTGCTCAGACGCTTGGTGTTATAAGGTAGAGTTCGAATACGCCCGGTAACCGGTGCCCAACCAGGGTAACGGAATTGTGGCTGTAACTGTGCTGCTAAATCACTTGGTAATGGTTTAGCCAAACCCGCGTCGGTAATTAAACCAATCGCACCTGAGTCAACAGCCCAAAATAAATCAGCACGTTTAACTCCTGCTTTCGCTTCAGCGACAATCATATTGCCAAGCGCAGCCGTTGGGCCTCTACGAATTGATAAATTTAATTTTGGATTATTCTTTTCGATCGACTGCAGTACGTTTTCGTACAAGCCGCCTTCGCCGCGGCCTAAATATAATGTTAAGTCACCCTCAAGGGCGGGTAAGTCTTTTACAGAAACGGGGCTTGCAGCACTGGCTGCGAAGGCACGAGAAAGAGGTAGTGGCATTGCGCCTACTACCCCGAACGCAGCAAGTCCTTGAATAAAGGTTCTACGCTTCACTAAAATACATCCTTACGAGCTTTTTCGGCTTCTTCTAATAACACCTTAGCGCGATCTAGCTTTTCTTGCATATCAACAACCACTGCACGTACTTGGTCAACAGACCCTTTATCAGAAATCGCTTTTGGCAGGGTTACATTAAAATCTTTTTCGAGCACTTCGACTAACTTCGCATCTTTTTCGATAAGTGTACCTTCAACACCTTCGAATAAATGCAAGTAAGTATCATGTACGATTTTTGTTGCTTCGTCACTTAAACGCTCTGCGTACTTTGCAACAACACGGTCTAATTTGTGTTTGATTTCATCGATGGTAGCACTTTGCGTCATTTCTTCTGAAGCAGTCGCTTTTACAGCTTTTAACAAGCCATTTTGCTGGAAATCCGCGGCAAGTTTAACAGCCCCTAAACCTTGCCACAAGGCAGCATTCAACGCCTTTTGATGAGTGCGTACTTCAGCAGCAGGTTTTTTATCATCAATAGCCATTTTGATGCCATAAATACTTTGCCAAATTGATGCATAAACCGGTACATAGTTTGTTTCAATTGCACTATGGAACTTTACTGATTCCCAGTATTCGATTAGGTCATCACTTTTTACAGCTTTAGCACCTTTGCTTTCGTAATCACTCACCATGACATCGACTTTGTTGATCATCCATTCAACGTCATCAGAGTAATCTTTTAAATTTTCTTTTAGATGATTAACGTGCTCACCAATTGGGCCATTTGCCAATACAGGTTGGGCAATAAAAGTAGATGCTAATACTAGGCTTAAACCTAGTGTCTTCACGGTGTTTAACGCTAATTTCATAACAGGAGACATCCAAATTGCTAATTGTAAATGATAGCCATTATCATATACGTATCGATTCCCTAAATCAATTGCTATAATGCATTGATTACAGATTTACACATTTTTATTTAAGTAATTGGAAAGCTTACTAAGAGTGTTCATAAATTGTTTAATTTCTTGGCTGTCTAAGTCACTCACTAAACTTGCTTGCCATTCGTTTGCTAACGGAACAATTTGTTTATGCAAACCTACTCCTGCCTCTGATAACGATAACAAGTTTGCGCGTTTATCAGTTGGGTTCGCTTTTGCTGCGATAAGGTTTCTTGTTAATAACGACTTTACTGCACGGGACACCGTTGACTTATCCATTTGTGCCATATCACACAACTGTTTAGCAGTGCATTCACCGTATTGAGCTAGGTTCGCGATTACTCGCCATTGTGGCACGGTTAAATCAAACTGCTTTTGATATAGCTCACTAAATTGCTCACTCATCTGCATTGCAATATTGGTTAATGAGTAAGGTAAGAACTGCTGTAAATCGAGCGTTGGGTGTTTGTTTGTTGTCATGGCTTCACTACTGTCAAAAATTATTTACACAAGTAAATTCAGTGCAGTTTGAATTTAGTCTCACATGAGAGTATCTTACCTAAAACCTTTCAGGAGTCTAGTGATGAATAACGAATTACAATATATGACAGGCTTTGGTAATGAGTTCGAAACCGAAGCATTACCCGGTGCATTACCTATCGGTCAATTCAGCCCTCAAAAAGTAAAATACGATTTATATGCTGAACAGTTCAGCACAACAGCATTTACAGCGCCGCGTGCTGATAACCGCCGTACTTGGTTTTATCGTATTCGCCCGTCAGTAGTACAAGGTGATTATAAACCTATAGACAATGGCCTTATTCGTACCGCTCCTATCACAGAAGTCCCAACGCCGCCGACAATGCTACGTTGGGATCCAATTGAAATTCCTGAGCAGCCAACAGATTTTATTGATGGTTTGATTACCATTGCAGCTAATGGCAGTGCAAATGCACAAACAGGTATAGGTATTCATATCTATGTAGCCAATAAATCAATGCAACACCGTTACTTTTATAATGCTGATGGTGAAATGCTGTTCGTACCACAACAAGGTGAACTATTACTAAGAACTGAGTGTGGAAAACTAACAGTCCGAGCTGGTGAAATTGCCGTAATTCCTCGCGGGATTAAATTTGCTGTTGATTTATTAACGGACACAGCCCGCGGCTATATTTGTGAAAACTATGGCCATGCCTATATTTTACCAGAGCGCGGTCCTGTAGGAGCTAATGGTTACGCCAATGACCGTGACTTCCACTACCCTGTTGCGGCTTATGAGGATGTAGAGGGAGACTTTGAACTAGTTGCAAAGTTTAATGGCAATATGTTCCGCTGCGATATTGGTCATTCTCCATTAGATGTCGTTGCATGGACAGGTAATAGTGCACCATACAAGTATGACCTTGCTCGATTCAATGTTATGAATACCGTGAGTTATGATCACCCAGATCCTTCAATCTTCACCGTACTAACGTCACCATCGGGTACAGAAGGTGTCGCTAATATCGATTTTGCTATCTTCCCTCCACGTTGGATGGTGGCTGAAAACACATTCCGTCCACCTTATTACCACCGTAATATTATGAGTGAATTCATGGGGCTTATCGAAGGCGTATACGATGCAAAAGAGCATGGTTTTGTGCCTGGGGGTTCAAGTTTACATAATTGCATGTCGCCACATGGTCCAGAAGCAGATGTATTTCAAAAAGCATCAAATGCCGAACTTAAACCACAACGCTACGAAAACACCTTGGCATTTATGTTCGAATCGCGTTACGTTATTTCACCAACTAAATATGCTCTTGAAGGTAAAGAGCGTCAGCCTAATTACACTGACTGTTGGCGCACTATTAAAAAACATTTCACAGGTAAACAGGACGCATAATGAAACTTTATAGCTATTTTCGTTCATCAGCCGCTTACAGAGTTCGCATTGCTCTTAATTTAAAGAACATTGATCACGAGTTGGTCACCGTTAATTTATTAAAATCAGAGCAGCAAAGCGACCAGTACCTAGCAAAAAACCCACAAGGGTTATTACCGGCACTAGAAACTGATCAAGGTGTGCTTGCACAATCACTGGCTATTTTAGATTGGCTTGAAGAAACGCACCCAGAAACACCGCTTTTAACAGGTGATGCATGGCAAAAAGCCCAGATCCGCAATTTATGTTATGCCGTTGCGTGCGATATCCACCCTATCGATAATTTGCGAGTATTAAAGTACTTAGCTAATGATCTTGGTGTTGATGAAGAAGCAAAAACGGCTTGGTATAAGCATTGGGTAGAAGTTGGCTTTGAGAGTATCGAAAAGTTACTTGATGAAGCGAACACTTTTTGCGTTGGCGACAAACCAACACTTGCTGATGTCTGTTTAGTGCCGCAAGTATTTAATGCCTTACGCTTTAACGTTGATATGAGTAAGTACCCAAAAATCTCCGCAGTTTATGAGCATTGTAATAAGCTAGATGCCTTTATTGATGCGGCTCCTCAGAACCAACCTGACGCAATCTAATTCGTTGTTATTAAAACTAAAGGCCCAATCATTTTGGGCCTTTTTATTATCTAATTTTTATCTCAGTGCGGAATTAATAACACTCACGTGATTGATCAAATCTAGCCCTAAATCCGTTAAATAGCCGCCATCAGGGCTATCAGTAATGCCTTTGTCATAAAGACGTTTTGCAGCATTTTTTACTGTTTCTTCTGCATCAGAGTGGATTTTAATGCCTTGCATTTGTGAGTCGCGGGGAAACTTAGCAAGCAGGGTTAATTCGTCAATCATATTTTTATTAAATTGCATGTGTTCACCTTTTTATTATCACGTCATTGTGCTTTTATAGAATACAGTCATAAGCTTAGTGTAGATACAAAAAACTGCACAATGAGAGGTGTATTTTGTTTAGAAAGATTTTAATCTTAACTACCTTGTTTATTTTATTGTTTTCACAGTTCGTTTTAGCAAAGGATAAAGCATTAGTTGTGCTAGATGGCCAAGAAGCACTTAACAACCACAAAGTGTGTTGGTATGAAAATAAGCGTTATACCGAAGGCGCTTATATTGCTGTTGGCGATATAACGTTAATTTGTGCAGCCAAACAGCCAAATTTTTCAAACAGCGACTTAGCGTGGTTAAGACTGGATAAAAACGGCGATATTGTCTATCCAAAACGAGGCAAGAGTATAAACGTCAATTAGCTTAAAGACGCTAGATACGTTACTATTACTCAGTTTAGAAATAACCAAAGATTAAGCATGGACAATCAACCAAATAACCCTTTGCACGGTATCAAGCTTGCCGACATCGTAACCCAACTTGAAGAAAAACTTGGCTGGGAAGGACTAGCTGAGCATGTTGATGTGCGCTGTTTTCAAAATGACCCAAGTGTTAAATCAAGCTTAAAATTTTTACGTAAAACACCTTGGGCCCGTGAAAAAGTTGAACAACTATACATTGATACTTTCTCCTCTCAAAAGGCCGATGATGACGCACCTTTTGAATGGAAAAGTATTAAAAAATAACTGTTAGGTTTCCGCCATTATCACCGAAAGTGACTTCGGTGATACCTCTACCACCAGCTTTTCTGCTGTTTTAACCTCACCATCAATCACATAACTTATGTCTTTTTCTGCACTTACAGAAACTCGTTTAGCATTTGTATGATGGCTATTAATGGCAAAGCTTGTTTGCGTTATGCTTGAAAATACTAATTCAGCAATACTTAACGTACTGGCTTTAGCCTCTGAATTAGGCGTTAACCAATTAACATCAAGTAAACCATCATTATGATCTGGCTGACCTGCTGATTGAGCCAACAATGTAGTAAACGGCGCTGCATTTGCAATGATTAAACTATTGGTATTTATAGACTGAGGTTCATTGTCGTCTAATGTAACTGTATAATCTTGTGCTTCATGTTCGCTTAGTGCCTGCCAAAATCCTTGTAGATAAGCCAGTTGGCCTGACTCATTTTTAGCATCTCTATGCGCCTTTTCAATCATTTTCTGCTCAAACCCAATTCCTGCTAATAACAGCATTCGCTCGCCATTACACAAAGCGGTATCGATCCGACTTGCCTGTCCCTCAATAATAAGTTCACAAGCTTGTTCGACTGGGATTAACTTAGATTGGATCCCCATTAATACATGAGCTAATGCATTAGCAGTGCCTAAAGGAATAATGCCTAACTTACAGTCGGTATTGACTAATACACTGGCTACTTCTGTCACTGTACCGTCACCGCCACATGCGATAACAACATCGGGATTTGTTTCTATAGCCTCTTTAGCTAATTGAATACCGTCCACTTCTTCTGTTGTAGTGTGTACAGTTAAATCATAATATTCACTTAACCTTGCGGTTATCTGCTTTTTCTTTTCTTGCCACAGCTTTGTACCAGAGACTGGATTAGCAATTAAGACAGCTTTGTTTTTAATTATTAAATCGCCTCGACGATGACGTTTTATTAAGTGACGAAGTTGGCGCTTGTTTAAATTAGCAGTTTCTCGAGTTTCTTTGATTTGCTCCAAAACAGTATGAACATCTGCATCTTTATCTTGGCTTAGTAAGTATGCAGCCATAACAAACACTGAACGTCCGCGACCTAATGCGCAATGCACAACAACACGTCTATCAGCCTTTACTTGATGGTGGATCCAGTTAATTGCTTGATGTAATTGCGCGCGAGTTGGCACACTGTGGTCTAAAACGGGGATATTCAAATAGCGAATATTTTCTTGGGTCGATGACCATTCAAGGCCATCAAACTCACAGGTAACATCTAAGATTGCTGTAATCCCTAACTCTTTCATGGTGTCAATATCTGATGGAAAGAGCCTGCAAGCTAAAAACAGATGTTCATTTATTTGTTGTAAGGGAGGCACTTTATCATGCTTACGAGACCAAGCATTGTATATTTGAGCCCCTAGTAAAAAGGGAATAAACGCCCAACGAATGTAAATTGGTATTACACCGTTTTCACGCTTTCTGAAAATTCGCGCAATGTTAAAAAAATAAGCGCCACTGACTAGTAGTAGCGACAATGCAGCCCAATAAAAAAATAGCGCAAAATAAACGAGCTCAACTCGAATAGCCACGATTATAAAAATAATTGCCAGCGCAAGATAGCTAATTGCTGCCCACATAATCACTCCTTGTTATTCTAATTACATAGTACGTTGCAAATTTCACTCCAGTAAAACCGCCTTATTTAAACTTGGTGACTATTTAAAATCAGTAACTTAGCGTTCACTTAAAAACCTACACTTTAAGTTTAGGACATTTTTTCACAACTTTATGAATAACTTACACTAACTTACAAATAATTTACATGTAGGTTGCTAACCTAAACAAGACTGCTAGGATAACCAGTAGAAAAATGCTTTGAGTTTTAAATTCACTGGTTATTTTTTATTAAAAATTCTTTTGCATCTAAAACCACCTTTAAAGCGTTACTAATAACATAACAGGAATTATATGGACAACGATGAACTTTTAGCGCTTTTGAGTGCAACAGCAAAAGGTAATAAAAATGCCTTTGCAAATTTGTACCAAAATACGAGTGCCAAACTATTTGCAATCAGCCTCAAGATGCTCGGTAATCGAGCACAAGCGGAAGAGGTTTTGCAAGATTCATTTGTTAAGATTTGGCACAATGCTAGTGAATATCAAGTATCCAAAGGGGCTGTTATGTCCTGGATGATCAGCATAGTGAGATATCGAAGCCTTGACCTTATTCGTCACAACAAAGTACGTAAAGAGCAAAGCCTCACAGATGAACATGACTTAGGGGATGGTTCATCACTTCAAATCAGCTATGAAGATGACTCTAAATTAGTAGATTGCATAGAACAACTTGATCCACAACAAAAGCAAGCTATTCACTTAGCTTATTATAAAGGACTGACTCATCATGAGCTTGTAGATCATATTGCTTCCCCTCTTGGTACAGTTAAAAGCTGGATCAGACGTGGTTTACAGCAATTACAGAGGTGCTTAACGTTATGAATTATGAAAACCAAAAGCTTATAGACATGTTAGCCGCCGAATACGTACTAGGTACATTGCGAGGTCCTGCACGCGACCGTTTTGCTCGCTTAATGCTGAACTCTACACGTGCCAGAGAAGCAACTTGGGTGTGGGAGCAACATTTAAATAATCTTGCAAGTTCAATTGAATCTGTTCCACCAGATGATCATGTGTGGGAAAAAATTATCAATCGCATTGACCCTAATGTTATCCCTATAAATAAACCAAAGAAAACAAATAGGTCATTACTCCAAGCATGGTCATTAATTGCCTCAGCTGCATGTATAGTCTTAGCATTGATTATTTGGCAGCCACAGCAAGAGCTTGCTACTGGATCACAACAAATTGCATTATTTAAAAATGAAACTGAGCAGCCACTGTGGTTTATTGATGTGAAAGATAAAACCTTATCTGTCAAAGCATCAAATGTTCTTAGCCCAAGATCTGATAAAGACTATGAGCTTTGGATGATTTTAAAAGGACAAGAAGCACCAATTTCATTAGGTTTACTACCTAAAAGTGGCAACATAGAACTGATAAAAAATAGTCAATTTAATGCGGACGACATTTCTATTCTAGCAGTCAGCTTAGAGCCATTAGGTGGCTCCCCTAATGGCTCACCAACTGAAGTACTCTACACTACAAATTTAGTAATCCTTTAATATAAAAGCCGTGTTTAACTCGGCTTTTAAACTTTTTAAAATATAATTCAATTTTTTTGCATCCAATCTTATTAGGTAAACGTTTTCATTATGACTTAAATTAAAACTAAGGAAAAAGTCATGAAGAAAGTAATACCATCCCTAATTACGATTGCAGTTTGTAGTACCTTATTTACTTCTATATCTGAAGCATCTAGCCATCGTGAAGCGCCAAATATTACGCGCTTTCCAACGTTAGATTCGACAGACTTTTATGCATTTAACAGTTACGAAGAAGGCCGAGGTGACTACGTAACATTTATTGCTAACTACATCCCATTGCAAGATGCTTATGGTGGTCCTAACTACTTTGCTATGGACCCAGACGCTACTTATAGCATCCATATTGATAACGATGGTGATGCTATTGAAGACATGACATTTGCATTTAATTTCAAAAGTATGTTGCCAAACAATAATATGGGTGTAGCACTTACTGTTGGACCTGAAGGTAATCAAAGAACAGTTGCAGTTCCTCTAAAAAATGTCGGTGGTGTTTCTGCAGGTAATAATTCTGCCGTTAATTTCAGTGAGTCATATACTGTGAGTGTTATTTCTGGGCCACAACGTTCTGGCACAAAAAGCATGCTGACTAACACCTCCAATAGCAGCAATGATTTTTATAAACCACTAGATTACATTGGTAATAAGACATTCTCATCAATGGCTTCATACCAAGAATACGCTGATCAATTTATTTATAATGTCGCACTTCCAGGTTGTGATGGCATGGGTAAAGTGTTTGTAGGTCAAAGAAAAGACCCATTTGTTGTGAATCTAGGCAAAACATTTGACCTTGTTAATTATGTTCCAGTCGAAGGTGACAGTTCGCCTGGCGCAGGCGATGGTGAAGGGTTCCCTGGAGGTATCACTCAATCAGCCGATAATGATGATTTAGCAATGAAAAATGTCACTTCAATTGCTGTCGAAGTACCAAAAGCCTGTGTAACAGGTGAAGGTAATGGCACAATTGGTAGTTGGACAACTGCAAGCTTGCCACAAGCACGTATATTAAACCCAAATGCATCATTTGCTAAACCAGCAGTAAATGGCGGTGCGTTAACACAGGTTTCTCGCCTTGGTAGCCCATTGGTCAATGAGTTAGTTATTGGCTTGAAAGACAAAGATACATTTTCAACATCAGCGCCATCTGATGATACGCAATTTGCTGATTATGTAACCCACCCTTCACTACCTGAGCTTTTAAATATCTTATTTAAAGATGCTGTGAATTCAACGTTGGGTACCAATATTGAAACATTGGCACCTACTAACTTCCCAAGAAATGATTTAGTTACAGCATTTTTAACGGGTTTCCCTGGTGTTAATCAACTTTCAACTGTTACGCCATCTGAAATGCTGCGTTTAAATACAGCGATCGCTGCAACTCCACAAAATGAGCAATCAGCTTTTGGTGTAGCTGGTGATGATTTAGCAGGTTTCCCAAATGGTCGTCGACCTGGAGATGACGTAGTCGACATTGCATTACGTGTAGTAATGGGTCGTTTATGTTACCCAATCCCAGTGAATGGCACAGATACTGATCTTGGCTTGTGTACAGCAGAGGATGCAAGTGTAGGTAATGTTCCATTTACAGATGGTGCACCACTTGATGCAAGTATGATGGATAGCAGTTTTCCTTATCTTGCTACCCCGATTGCTGGCTCTAAGTAATGAGGAAATTAATGATGCGTAATTTAAAACTCTCAAGCATCACACTCATTATTATCACAGGATTATTAACAGCTTGTAGTGATAATGACAAAGATGACAAAAATATGATGAAGCCTGAACCTGTCAATAATGCACCAAGCGCTGTTGATGCAATGGTTACAACCCAAACTGAAGTCGTTATTAACGATATGCTTGAAGGCTCAGACCCCGATGGCGATGAATTAACGTACAGTTTAGTCAGTGAACCAAATTTAGGCACCGTAAATGTAAATTCTGATGGCAGCTATAGCTACACACCTAACCCTGAGACCGTAGGTTCGGATAGTTTTCAATTTGCAGTTAGTGATGGCGTTAATAGTCAGGCTACAGCGACTGTTAGTATCACCATAAAAACATTGCAAGTTGATTTTTCAACCATAGGACGGGCCGCATTTAATCAAGACCCAAGCGCACAGCCCTTAAGAATCAATGGCCGTGAATTTATAAATACGGGTGATGAAGCAAATTTTGATGATTTAGTGAACGGGAATTAGTTAAATCTTGGCCACGGATGGCTTTTCTTTGGAGAAATCATGAAATATTTATTTTACATTGCGATGGTTATTAGTGTCTTTGTTCATGCTGAACCTTATACTCCAAAAGATTCAGATGTCATAGCCGTTTCCAGCAAGAAGATCAAAACCGACTTTACTAAAGCACAGCTGAGCAAGCTTTTTTCAGAAAGCCAACATGTTGGTAACACCGAAAGCAATCAAGGTATTTTAAAGCGTTACTTAGAGCATAAAGTTTCACAGTCCGATGATCCTGATATACATTACTTTTATGCACGACTATTACAACGTGAACATCAATTTGACGAGGCAATTCGGATCCTAAGTGATGTGACCGATCAAGCTCCTCAGCACGTTAATGCTATTTTACTTAAAGCTAATTTATTGATGGTAAAGGGTAAATTTGATGAAGCGCTAGGTCAGTGTTTATCATTGTTTGGCTTGGCAAGCATTGAAACAATATCAACATGTTCTTTAGATGTTAAAAGTCAAAATGGAGAACTGAAACAAAGCTATGAAGGGCTTCAAAAAATAGCGAGCTCTTCATCTATGAGTATTAATACTCGTCATGTACTCGCTGAAATGGCATATCGATTAGGCTACACAGAACAAACTTTATCATATCTTAGTAACGTTGATTTAAAAACGGCACCTGTAAGTCTAGTGGTTCTTTGGGCTGATGCACAATTAGCTCAAAAAAATGGCTCGGCAGTGCTTTCTACTTTAGCCGTTTTAACATCTGAAAATGCCAACCTTGAAGATGCTATTTTACTGCGTTTAGCACAAGCTGAAAAAGTTAAAAGCCAATCGACTAAATGGCAAGAACAGATGGCAAAGCGAGTAACACTCAGAGAATTGAGACAAGACACCTATCACGCAAGTGATTTAGCTTGGTATTATTTAACTATAAATAGGAATATGACCAAGGCCAAATATTGGGCTCGAATAAATTGGCAACAAGCGAAACTACAAAGCGATAAACGTCTGCTTGAACTCACAGGGCTCATTAATTGAGGAAATTTATGAAAATATTATCATCTGTCTTTTTAATTCTTTTGGTCTTTAGTTTTAAACTAAACGCTCATCAACTTAGTACGGCATACTTAGAATTAACGAAGTCCGAAAATGAACAATTAACTTTAAATGGTCAATGGAAAGTGGCTGTGATGGACTTAGAACACGTTGTCGAATTTGATAAAAATGCAGATGACGTGATCACTTGGCAAGAAATTAAAAATCAAAAAGGAGCTATTCATCAATACCTAGTTGAAAAGATTAGCGCACAGCAAAATAATGAATTATGTGCAATTAACAGTGAGGGTGATTTAAAAATTGACTCACATTTTAATGAATCATATATCGTTACCCCTATACACATTAGCTGCCCAAATAGCCAAAGCTTTTCTATAAATTACAGTGCATTGTTCGAAGTCGATGCGAATCACAAAGCCATTTCTGCAATTGGAAATATAAGCCGGGTTTTTACTTTAAATGAACAAACTCAAATTTTTAGTTTTGATGAAACGAGCTATTTAGAAACGTTTGTTGAATATGTACAGCAAGGCATATTACATATTTGGATGGGCACAGATCATATCTTATTTTTAATCGCTTTATTGCTGGGCTGTGTGTTAGTTCGTAAGCAAGGACAGTGGCAACGTGTCGAGTCTAAAAAACAAATCCTTGTTGATACTGCGTGGATCATCACCGCTTTTACACTTGCTCACTCAATGACCCTAACAGCGACTGCTATGAATATCATATCGCCAAACACCCGATGGGTAGAATTAGGTATCGCGCTTTCTGTATTATTTGCTGCAATAAATAATATCTGGCCAATGATTATCCGTTTAGGTTGGATCACCTTCTGTTTTGGTCTACTCCACGGTATGGGGTTTGCAAGTGTGTTAGGTGAGCTTGGTTTATCAAATGAATACCAGCTAATGAGTATTTTAGCCTTTAATTTAGGGGTTGAGATTGGTCAACTGGTTATTTTAGCAATCTGTTTACCACTACTAATGCTACTTAGAAATAACTCCTGGTACAAAAAAGCTATTATGCCAGCAGGCTCAGTGCTAATTGCCATTATGGCAATCCAATGGTCTATAGAGCGCTTTTAATAAGCGCTTTATTCAAAGGGTAACAATAAGGTTTTCATCGCTGGACGAAGTGCTTTTAAAAGCTCACTGATGTTTAAAGAAGGATTAAGCATTTTACGTAGTAGTAAGCCCCCCATCACAGAAAACATCACTTCAATACGGGCATTCACTTCTTCAAGTGCGGTACCTTGTAACGGCCCTCTTTCACCCACTAATAATTCGCGCATAGAATCACGGGCGTGGCTATCTGACTCACGCAGTAAGTTAGCTATTTTTTCATTGCGCGCAGCTTCTGCGAGCATTTCTAAATCAAGCGCACCTTGATTTAAATCGGTATGGCGCTCAACACCTCTATCGAGTCCATCTAGCAACACGGTGACACGATCGCCCGGCTTATCTGCAAACTCTTTAAAGATTGAGAACATTTCTTCCATATCACGTTCAACAATCGATTCTATAATCGCTTCTTTACTAGCGAAATAATTATAGATATGGCCTGCACTCATGCCTGCTGTTTTAGAAATTTCAGCCATTCCCGCGCCATGATAGCCCTTACGTCGAAAACAATCCGCTGCAGCACAAAGCACTTGATTACGTCTTGCCTCAGCAAGCGCAGGGTCATTGTGTCTTTTCGTTTTTTGCGTCATGGTTTCTCCAAGCTCTTTTGAAATGGTTAACTTTTACTTAAACAAGGTTTACAGGATCTTAATATCACAGGAGAGTCAAAACAACTAAGATCCTGCAAAACCTTAAATAAATTATGCTTTTGCTGTTTTAATGCACATTTTTTTGCGCATTCCAGCCACCACCAAGTGCTTTATACAAATTAATTTGGCTAGCAAGATACGCTTGTTTACCCAAAATTAACTGTTGCCCAGCACTGTACCAATTTCGTTGCGCATCCAACACTTGCAAGTAACTGTCTGCTCCTTTTTGAAAACGCGCATCTGATAAAGTAAAAGATAACTCATTACTTTGGTACAAATCGTTGAGTGCATCTAGCTGATGCATATAACCTTCTCGATCAGCAAGGGCATCAGATACTTCTTTAAATGCTTGTTGTATGGTTTGCTCATAGCTAGTAAGCGCCATTTCTTGTTGTGCCTTTGCAACATCGAGATTGGCTTGATTACGACCCATATTAAAGATAGGTAAGTTAATCGATGGTACAAAACTCCATGTACCTGAGCCCGAATCAAAAAGATTACTTAAGTCAGCTGAAGCTGTCCCCGCATTCGCGGTTAAACTGATGCTTGGATAAAATGCCGCTTTTGCCACACCAATGTTTGCATTGGCAGCCAATAAATCATGCTCAGCGGCCTTAATGTCTGGTCGTTGCGTCAGTAACTCTGACGGCAACCCCACAGGCACATCCGGTAAGTTCAGTACATCATCTATATTTTGATTAGGTAGTAAATCAGCAGTGACGGTTTTACCCACTAGAAAATCGAGAGCATTTTTATCACGCTTTAGTAAGCGCTGATAGTTTGCAATATCGACCTTAGCGGTTGCTACTGTACTTTCCAGTTGCGATAGCGTTAACTGAGACGCAGCACCAAGAGCAAATGTTTTACGGGTTAGTTCTAAAGACTCCTGCTGAGACTTTAAAGTCTCGTTTGCAAGCGCCAATAGCTCTTTATCCGTCGCATAGTTAAGCCACGCATTCACTAACTCCGAAATCAAGCTAATGCGCACACTGGTTAAACTGTATTCAGCGGCATAGAGGTTTTGTAAAGCTTGCTCTGATTGGTTGCGCACTTTGCCCCAAAGATCAATTTCGTAAGCAGTTAAACCAACAGTCGCTGAATAGTTTTCAGAAATAGTCGCTTGACCAGTACCAGATAAATCTGCCGGAAGACGCTGACGGGTTCCCGCTGCATTTAAATCAATGCTTGGGTAAAGCGCAGAATCTTCAATCTGATACATCGCTCTTACCTGCTGCACATTGAGTGCAGCAGTTTTAATGTCTTTGTTGTTTTCAAGTGTTAGTGCGATCAATTGTTGCAGCTGAGTATTAGTGAAAAATGACTGCCAATTAAGTGCATTGATATCACCTGCAGTACCTTGGATATCATAGTTTTGAGCAACGGGTAATTCACGTTGCTCCATATCTGGCGCCATATTACAGGCAGATAACATAAGTGCAGCAACAGACACTGAGATAAGTTTAGCTTTCATTATGCCTGCTCCTCATTAGTTGATTTTGTTTTGCCTGGGAATACTCGGCGCACCAGTACAAAGAACAATGGTACAAACAACACCACAATGGTCGATGACGCAAGAGTACCGCCAATAACAGCAATACCTAGTGCGTTTTGTGCACCTGAGCCTGCACTTGATGCAATTGCAAGTGGTAGTACACCACACACAAATGCCATTGATGTCATAAAGATTGGACGTAAACGAAGGCGAATAGCAGCAACAGCAGCATCGACAAGTTTCATACCTTCATCCATTTTATGAATAGCAAACTCTACAATTAGTATGGCATTTTTTGATGCCAGACCTATGGTGGTTAATAGACCCACTTGTAGATAAATATCGTTAGATAAATTAAATACAAATGACGCAATCGACGCACCAAATACACCAAGCGGTACAATGAGCATAACCGCTGCAGGAACTGACCAGCTCTCGTATAATGCCGCTAAACATAGGAATACAACCAATAATGAAAGTGCATAAAGTAATGGTGCTTGACCACCGCTTAAACGCTCTTCATATGAAATACCTGTCCATTCGAACGCCACACCTGGCGGTAACTTCTTAACCATTTTCTCAACTTCGGCCATCGCTTGACCTGTACTATAACCCGGTGCAGCAGCACCTTGGATTTCCATCGCTGAAAAACCGTTATAACGCTCAAGACGCGGTGAGCCATAAGTCCAATAAGATTGAGCAAACGCAGTGAATGGCACCATATCGCCATTGGCATTGCGCACGTACCATTTGTCTAAATCTTCTGGCACCATGCGTGATTCAGGCGTACCTTGTAAATACACTTTTTTAACACGACCACGGTCAATAAAGTCATTTACATAGCGACTACCCCAAGCCGTTGATAACGTATTATTGATATCTGCTTGAGTCAGACCTAATGCTTCGGCTTTTGCTAAGTCAATATCAAGCTCCAGCTCTGGTTTATCTTCTTGACCATTTGGGCGCACACCCGATAACACAGGGTTTTGTGCCGCCATACCTAAAAACATGTTTCGAGCTTCAAGTAGTTTGTCATGCCCTAAACCAACACGGTCTTGTAGGTATAAAGTGAAACCATTTGCAGTACCAAGCTCAACAACCGCAGGCGGTGGGAAAGCAAACACAAATGCTTCTTTAATGGTTGAGAAGTATCCCATGGCTTTACCAGCAACAGCGCCTACTGATAAATCAGGGCGTTGACGTTCATCCCAGTGTTTCAAGCCAACAAAGCCGATTGCTGCGTTTTGCCCAGAACCTGCAAAGCTGAAACCTGTTACCGTAAAGATAGATTTAACCGCTTCTGATTGATCTTCTAAGAAGTGGTGCTCCATCTTTTCAACAACTTTTAAGGTTTGTTCTGTTGTTGCTCCAGCAGGTAGGCTTACTTGGTTAAACAAAATCCCTTGGTCTTCATCTGGTAAGAATGCCGATGGTAATTGTGAGAAAATAAACACCATGCCACCCACGATTAAACCGTAAATAAGTAAATAGCGTTTACTGTGTTTGATCATGCGAGACACAAAACCTTGTGTACCCGAGTTTGTTTTATCAAAACCACGGTTAAAACCAAGGAAGAAACGACCAAATAAAGACTTATCATTATGAACATGACTTGGTTTTAGCATTGTTGCACAAAGGGCCGGTGTTAGAATTAACGCAACCAGCACTGATAAACTCATTGCCGTTACCAAGGTGATTGAGAACTGACGATAAATAACACCTGTAGAGCCCGGGAAGAACGCCATAGGCACAAATACTGCCGAGAGCACCATGGCAATACCCACAAGCGCGCCTTTGATTTCATCCATTGATTTACGTGTCGCTTCAAGAGGAGACAAGTTCTCTTCGGTCATTACACGTTCAACGTTTTCAACAACAACGATCGCATCATCAACCAGTAGACCAATGGCAAGGACCATAGCAAACATGGTGAGAGTATTAATTGAGAAGCCAAACACTTGTAAGATGGCAAACGTACCTAGCAATACAACAGGTACTGCAATAGTTGGAATAAGTGTTGCTCTGAAGTTCTGTAAGAATAAGTACATTACCAAGAATACCAGCACAACAGCTTCAATTAGAGTGCTAACTACTTTCTCAATTGAAAGTGATACGAATGGTGTCGTATCGTAAGGAACAACCGTAGTTAAACCTTCAGGGAAAAAAGGCTCAAGTTCAGCAAGTGCCGCTTTTACGCCATCAGCTGTATCAAGTGCATTAGCACCACTGGCAAGCTTAACACCTAAACCTGATGCCGGTTTGCCGTTAAAACGAGCGACAACACCATAGTTTTCACCGCCTAATTCAACATCGGCAACGTCACTTAAACGAACAACCGAGCCATCAGCATTGGTTTTTACAAAGATATTTCTAAATTGCTCAGGTGTTTGTAAGCGGCTTTGCGCAGTCACTGTTGCATTCAGTTGTTGGCCACTCACTGCTGGCAAGGCACCAAGTTGACCTGCCGACACCTGTGCATTTTGGGCACTGATTGCAGCGCTAATATCAGCAGGAGTTAATGAGTACTTAAGTAATTTAGCTGGATCTAACCAAATACGCATTGCATATTGCGAGCCAAAAAGTTGTACTTCACCCACCCCGTTAACACGAGAAATAATATCAAGTACGTTAGATGAAACATAGTCACCGATATCGATGTTGTTCATGCTACCGTCTTCAGATACAAAGCCTACAACCATTAAGAAGTTACGAGCCGATTTTGCAACCGAGACACCTTGACGTTGTACTTCTTCTGGTAATAACGGTGTTGCAAGCGACAATTTGTTTTGCACTTGAACCTGTGCGATATCAGGGTCGGTATCTGCACTAAAGGTTAACGTTAAAGTCGCAGAGCCGTTCGATTCAGAGGTTGACGACATGTAGAGCAAGCCATCAAGCCCTTTCATTTTTTGTTCAATAACCTGTGTAACCGTATCTTCTAAAGTACGGGCCGACGCACCAGGGTATGAGGCTTGAATACTAATTGCAGGCGGTGCAATTGATGGATACTGCGCAACCGGCAAACTTCTAATTGCTAAGATACCTGCCAGCATAACAACGATAGCAAGTACCCATGCAAATATGGGCCGATCAATAAAAAATCGTGACATTAAGTTTCTCCGTTACTGGCTGTTAGCTACTGATTCTGCTGGCATTGCGTTTACTGGGGCACCTGGGCGGATTTTCTGTAAACCTTCAACAATCAGCTTATCGCCATTATTTAGGCCATCTGTCACTAACCAGTTTGAGCCTACAGTACGGTCAGTTTTCAGCACACGTGCTTCAACGGTGTTATCTTTACTTACGACCATGGCAGTAGGTTCACCTTTGGTGTTTCTGCTCACACCACGTTGTGGTGCTAAAATCGCATCACTTTTCACACCTTCAACAATCACTGCGCGAACATACATACCCGGTAGAAGTAATTTTTCAGGATTAGGAAATTCAGCACGTAAAGTCACAGAGCCTGTACTTGGATCAACGGTTACTTCAGAAAATTGTAATGTGCCTTTGTGTTGATAAGTGCTGCCATCTTCCATTATTAATTCAACTTTTGAATGTAAAGCGGCATCTTTATCAAGCTCACCTGCGGCGATAGCTTTTTTCAAACGTGTTAGTTCACTGCTTGACTGTGTTAAATCAACGTAGATTGGATCAAGCTGAGTGATAGTAGCTAATGCTGTTGCTTGATTAGCGCTAACAAGGGCACCGGCAGTGACATCCGATTTACCAATTTGACCACTAATTGGTGCTAACACTTTGCTGTAGTTTAAATTAATTTCAGCGGTTTTAAGCTGTGCTTGAGCAGTCAATAAGTCGGCTTTTGCACTTTTGTATGCCGCATCCGCTTCATCATAATCTTGCTGACTGACAGCTTTGATATTCAATAGCTCTTTATAGCGTTCAGCTTTTGCTTTGGCATTAGCAATACTTGCTTGAGCTTTAGTAATAGCGGCTTTGCTGGTAGCGACCTCTGCTTCAAATGTAGATGGGTCAATTTGATATAAGGCTTGGCCCTTTTCTACTTCAGCACCTTCAACGAACATACGAGACTGAATAATACCGTTAACCTGTGGACGAATTTGCGCGATACGTGAAGCAGCCACACGACCTGGCAATTCTTTAGTTAGCGTAAGTGGTTTGCTTTGCATCTCAATAACACCAACAGGTACAGCTTGAGCTGCCTGCGATTGCCCTTGAGCCGATTCTGATTGGCCGCAGCCTGATAATAAAACAGCACCAGCCAAAGCTGACACTGCAAAAAATGGAATGCGAGAGCGCTGCATGTGTAGTTCCTTAATTTAGAGTGAACGATCATTCTAAACTAAAAAAGGCACAGATCAACCACCTTTAAGTATCTTTACATTAAATATTTTGCTTGCTTTGCAGTGTGTTTTTTGTGCAATAAATAAATTGCTAATTGAATAATTTAGCAGCTAGTTAAGAAAATCATTTTAAAACTATCAGTTAGAACTGCTTGATTAGTCACCTAAGCACATACCCATTGCGCGGGCACTGCTTATTAATGAATGCTCTAAAGGGATAACACGATATTCAGAAGTTGCGGCTTTTAAACTGATTGGTTTAATTTCACCCTCTTTACTTACGGGGATAAAACCAAACTGGCCTTTCTTAACAAGTTCGAATGCTTGCACCCCAAACTCTGCTGCAAGCACCCTATCAAACGCATTGGGTGTGCCACCACGTTGAATATGCCCCAACACAGTGACTCTTACATCAAGGTCAAGTGCAATACGTATCTGCGAAGCCAGTTGCTCAGCAATTCCACCTAGAACTGGGTTTTCGTAGCCAAACTCACTTGATTGTTTACTTACAACACTTCCTGCAACAGGTTTAGCTCCCTCTGAAATAACGATATTTGCAAATCCATGGCCATTATCAAAACGTGATTTAAGTTTTGCTTTAATCGCTTCAATATCGTAGGGAATTTCAGGAATAAGTGCTACTTCAGCGCCTGCTGCAATTGCTGAATGTAAACAAATCCAACCCGCATCACGACCCATAACTTCCGTCACAATCACGCGATTATGACTTTGCGCAGTTGGTATTAATCGATCAATGGCTTCTGTTGCAGTGTCAACGGCAGTT
This sequence comes from Pseudoalteromonas sp. MEBiC 03607, assembly GCF_004792295.1. Taxonomy (NCBI): domain Bacteria; kingdom Pseudomonadati; phylum Pseudomonadota; class Gammaproteobacteria; order Alteromonadales; family Pseudoalteromonadaceae; genus Pseudoalteromonas; species Pseudoalteromonas sp. MEBiC 03607. The sequence goes on along the minus strand of NZ_SRRY01000002.1, from coordinate 310,026 downwards.
TGAAAACCAATTGTGTAATCAGTGCCATATAAATCATTATCAATGGTTTTTGGCACGCCTACGATATTTAAGCCATGCTCAAATAAATGCTGAGAAATTCTGTGAGAACCATCGCCCCCGATATTAATGACTGCATCAAAACCCAATTGTTTAACAATACTTATTAACTCATCTGAACGGTCAATAAATACTTGCTCGCCTGCTATCTCTGCAGGAAATGCGGTAGGATTCCCTTTATTAACTGTTTCTAGAATTGTGCCGCCACGAACATGAATACCGGCCACTACTTCACTAGTTAAGTGAATAATATCATTTGGCTTTTCAAGAACACCACAGTAAGCTCTTCGGCTTCCATATACCTGCCAATTGCCATCATGTTCGGCTGCTTTAACCACAGCTCTGATCACCCCATTTAGCCCAGGGCAATCACCCCCACTTGTTAATAGCAGTAATTTTTTCATTCTATGACCAACTTCTTTCACTGATTAATTAGAGATTAGCTTATATGTTGAACTTTCGCGTATGACTTACATCAACTAAAGTTCGGTTTTTTATGATTAGAAAACAGCGCCACAAAAATTATTAATAATAGATACTTAGGCAAACTTGCAAGCAAAGTCGTATTATCAAAAATTGCAGAAAAGGTATTAAAAGCAAAATATAAATGCAGTGCTAAAAAAGGTATCAGTAATATAAAATATGAATACGCTTTGTCTTTTAGGTAGAGCCATTTACTTAATAATAAGAACACAAAAAGTAATGCAACTAGTGGGATACCTAACGTAACAATATCAATCACTGTTAAAGCAAATTTAGGTGACAAATCATAAAGAGGTGTAAGAATTTCGCTAGGGATCGCTAAAGCTGAGCCAACCCCTACTACTGGAATAGATAAATAAGCAAACAAACAGCCAAAAATAAATAAAAGTAGTAGATTATATTTCATTAACTCATTCCATGATTTGTTCGTTATTAGTGTTACGCTAACTAATAACGAACAAATAATCTACCACTTTTTCAGTGCTTTATAGTGTTAAAAGGATTTAACACTAAAGGCTAGATTCTCTACAGCACAGCCCGTACTACTTTTATTAACACGGTAGTAATGCGTATCTTCAGTAGCATTTAAATCGAGTAGAAACTCATCATGCTGGGCTACAGCTTGTTGTTCTTGAGTTAAACACATAGCTTGCACAAGCGAGCGCAATTTAGCATCAGAAAAAATAGTGCCAAAACGCTGCATCGGTAATCGCGGAATTTTAATACTAGGCAGTGCATTATCAACAGTTCGCTTCGCAAGACTAAAACCATCCTTTGTTACATCAATAACCGCCCCTGCAGGCCAATAACTGATTGCTCCTTTGTTTTTAGCGTCTGATTGAACATGTACTACACCACTTTTACCAATCACCGTCATTAATGCGGTTTCACCTGCTCGAATTGATACAAGCGCCGTAGTTTCATCAATGCCAAAACCATGTTTTTGCCCAGAATCTGCCAGTAATCTAGCCAAACGCATGGTTCTGTTGCGCTCGCTAAAATGAGTATCTAGAACCCCATAAGTAAAGCTACCTAAACCGCCTTGTTTTTCATAGGTTAATGAATCTGCTGAAAGGCTATTATCACATTCATTTTTACAGCGCTCACTCGGCGCAGACACCGCAAACGAGCCTTCTCTCATTGCCGCTAAACTTGTACCATTTGAAATCATCGGCACTGTGCCGTAGGCATTTTTACCACCACTTTGCACCGCTGTTCCTGCACTTGTGCCAACAAGTAATGGCCTTTGTAAAATTGCATGGGTCCAAGGGTATTGCTTGCCGTTATCATCAAAAAGCACCTGTCTAGTTAAGCTCTGATCACCACCGTTAAACATAATGCCCGTTGCGTTTTCAATCAGTTTAACTAAATGCTCTACCCCTTGATCACAAAGCGCTTTTTCGGCCTTAATTCGGTCAGGGTAAATAGTCTCACGGTTAAAAACAGCCATTGTCTCAGTACGTAAAGCATCTAAATTCTCACATTGCTTACTGGTAATCGCTCTTGCTAAAGCGGGTGTTAAAGGTAACCACTTTGATTCGACACCATTAAAGCTTAATAATCCTTCATAAAAATCTGCTGATTCATAAGGGTCTCTGCTTGAAGCTGTAACCGCTAAAATGGTTGGTGATTCATCAGTTGTTTTTAACGAAGCAGACACAAAGTCTAAAATATCACTTGCTGCACTTTCATTGTTATCCGGTACACTAACTTGCTCTTTTTGTCTTGTAGAATCGGCTGTTAACACAGGAACTTCGAGAGTATCTAGCACGAAGTTATACTCTTTATCTGTTAACGCGTTCAATAACGTATTATCTAAATCACGCCATGCCCATAAAATATCACTTTTAGTGTTCACATCAGACTGTTGACGTGCAATCTGTGCTAACAACTTAAGCGTTTGCTGGCGATTTTTTTCATTATTTGTTGGCCAGTTTGTCTTTATTGCAGATAAAGCATCATTATTTAATCGAAATTGATTAGTTTGTTTACCACTAATCTGTTTATTGGAAAGGCAGTTTTTAGGGCTCATACTTGAGCAGGTTGTCAATGCCCCACCAATTAAAACTAACGTTTGCTGTTGCTCACTTGCATAAACTTTACTGCCAAATGACGCGAAAACAACACTAAATACCCCAAAAATAAACCCAATGTGGTATTTAGCACTTTGCTCCTTAAGGATGTTCATATTGTTACACTCTTGTAAAAAAATATTAGAAAATTACTTGCACAGCTTTTTGTTGCTTGCTATAAAAAAAAGGAACATTTAAAACGCGAGTAAGCTAGCACTGTATTACTAGCTTTGTCAAAAGACCTTACGGATTGGAATTATGTTGAAAAACGCATTATCGCTTTGTACATATTTCTACTCTCCACACTACCTTTCGGAGTGGTTTGACGAGTAGCCACACCTCACTTCCTGTGAGGGGCTAGTTGTGTCTATAACCCACTGCCCTGTCTAAAAAAATTATAACAATTATTTAAAATGTCACGGTTTTGCCGTGGGTATTTAATACCAATTCGCTTAATTAAGTATTTTTGCGGATTGGTATAAGACAAAGGTAAATCAATATGTTTCGTCAGTTATCAATTGCTGTAGCAATCAGCGCTGTGCTGTGCCCAGTTCATGCTGTGTATGCTCAAAACGACCAACAATCAGAAAAAATTGAACGAGTAGAAGTAACAGGATCACGAATTAAAGGGGTTGATCTAGAAGGAACCATCCCGCTTACAGTGCTTGACCAAGATGCAATCAAGCGCTCAGGAGCGAACACTATTCATGAGTTATTAAAAGATTTATCTGTATTCAAAGGCGGATCAGGTACCTTTTCGACGTCTGAAAGCGGCGGTACATCAACCTCAACGCCAGCGGGCCAATCCGCTGCGAGCCTTAGAGGTATGGGGCCCTCAGCTACATTAACACTGATTAATGGCCGTCGTGTCGCGCCGAGCTCGTTCGCAGCAGGCACTGAAAACTTTGTTGATGTGAACTCAATTCCACTTGCCGCAATCGAGCGCATTGATATTCTCGCCACTGGTGCATCGGCAATATATGGGGCTGATGCTGTTGCTGGTGTTATTAACTATATTCTTAAAGATGACTTTCAAGGAGCTGAAGTAAACACTTCTTACACCAATAGTTTTGACAGTCATGACGAAGGTAAGAAACAACTTAACTTAGTTTACGGCACGAATATAGGTGAGAGTAACTTAACGGTATTTGCCGATATTTACGATCGCAATGCCTTTAAAGCGACCGACAGAAGCTATACCGCAACCCCAAATTTAGTGAATGGTTACTCATACTTACCCAAACTTGAGAACTCGCCGAACATTTATTACTACAGTAGTCGAGATGGCAATGAGCTACCTGCGCCAAACTGTAAAACAGAACTTGTTACGACTGAGTATGGGGAGCAAATTTGTGCTTACTATGCTAACCAAGATGATTACCTAGAAACCCCATTTGAAAGCCTATCAACTGGCTTTATGTTTAACAGCACCTTAGGTGATTTAGATTGGCATACCGATTTCTTCTATAGCCAAACTAAATCAAAAGCGTATTCATCACCAGCCCCTATCAATCAAATAAACGACGAAGACGGCCCTTATATTATTGAAGATGCGTTATTTATTTATGATAACGCTGACGGCAGTAACGAGCTGATGGACCAGCTTTATATTGATCCATTTACCACTCAAGCGGGTCGAGATGTGTATGGCTTTGCATTTGATGCGCGCTTTAATTCACCACGAACGGTTGAAGTCGAAACCAAAAACTTTCGCTTAGTCAGTAGCCTTGCCGGTTACATTGGTGATTGGAGTTGGGAGTCGGGAGTAACCTTCTCTCGCTCTAAGTCAGAGCAACAAGCAATTGATGGTATTTATAACCGCTATCAATTTCATGCAGCTATCACTGGTGAATTATGCTCTGACGGATCATTAACTACATACGATGGAACACAGCTCAATTGTGCACAAGGTCAGTTAATGCCGTTCTACAACCCGTTTTTACAGGGGGATAGTAATAACGATGCAGTGCTTGATCTTGCAAAGGCAAACCCAAGTAGAAGCGGTGAAAGTACAGTATACGGTTGGGATTTAAACTTTAATGGCGATTTATTTACGTTTAATGAGTTACCCATTTATGCTGCATTTGGTATTGAAGCTCGACGAGAAGAATTAAAAGATATTCCATCGTTAGACTCACAAGCCCGTCCTGAAAATGGTTATTTGGTAGATGTATTTGGTTTCGGCTCTAGCTTGTCTGAGGCCGATCGTACTCAGTACGCTGCATTTTTAGAGTTGAATGTGCCACTCACTGAGCAGCTAGAACTGCAAGTCGCTGGTCGTTACGATTATTACGATGACTTTGGTGGAACGTTTAACCCTAAAGTTGGTTTAAGCTATCGTCCTTCAGATTCTCTTATCATTAGAAGTTCTTGGTCAACGTCATTTAGGGCACCTTCATTAACTCAAGCAGGCGTAAAATTACGTACCACACAATCACGCTTCGATTGCGGTGCTAATCAGGCTGTTGCAGATTTATATTGTATGGGTGATGGCACCGAGGTCAGTGTTAACAGCCTAGAACTCGGTAATCAAGCACTTAAAGCCGAAGAGTCTGAAGCGCTCAGCATTGGCTTTGCATGGAGCCCATCTGTAAATACTAACTTAACGGTTGATTATTGGCATTTTGATCACGAACAAGTTATCGATACCAATATGACTGCAGTGCTAGATAGAGCTATAACAGATGCTTCTCTTCGTCACTGTGGGCTAGTACCACAAGGTCAACAAGGTATTTCGTACGAGAAGCAGCTGTGTGAAGTAACCGATAATGCTGGACTCAATATCGAAAGTGATGGCGCTAATCTTTCAGAGATCCTCACAAACTATATTAGTGAGTTTAACCCGCGAGAAGATGAGCTATTCCTGCCATTATTTAGAGACCATGTTATTCCTCTTGAAAATACTGGCACCCAGACATTAGCAGGTATCGATTTTAAATTTGATCATCGTTTTCTTTTTGCAAAAGGTAGTTTAACACTCGCTTTCGATGGTACACACTATTTAGAGTTTGAGAGAAATAAACCAGGTTCAGATGCAATCGAAAAGCTAATCGGCACTTATCGTTACCCTGAAAATATAGGCAGATTCTCTATCGATTGGGATGCCGATAGTTATTATTTAAACCTTGGCGCCAATTATACCAGTAGCTATGAGGATGATATCGAAGGGCTGCGTGGTCGTGAAATAGACGAACTAGAAGAGCTTGGCGAGCTTAACGAGGAGTTAAAACGTGACGTTGATGACTGGTTAGTATGGGATTTATCAGCTGGCTATTTTGTCAATGATGCATTATCAATCCGCGCTCGTATTGATAATATCTTCGATAAAGAACCCCCTAAGCTATATGGCTCAAGCCGCGGGTTTGATTCAATCAATCATAATGCATATGGCACTCGCTATACGTTGAGTCTGAGCTATCGCTTTTAACATTAATCTGGGCGGCTCTATGTCGCCCACATTGCTAAGTTTGTGTTATCAATAACTCAAACTCGCGACTCTCAGTGTTAATCTTTCTCAGCAAGGGCTACAATACCTTGCTTTTCTCACATTCTTCGAACAATCGTTAAGTGACTTTATGAAAAACAAACAGTTTGCGATGCCTGATGCGAGCATCATTTTGTTATGCGTCGCAGTCATCGCCTATTTAGCCAGTTTATTTATAACACCCGGTGTGTTTAATGCCGAACAAGATAGTCACAGTGTTGAATTATCACAGTATCAAAAAGCAACAGAACATACACCACCTGCCCTTTTTGCAGAAGGAGGAGGCATTGGTCTAGCCAATGTATTGTTTGAAGGCTTAGTCTCTGGTGATAAATATGGTGCAGCCATCGGGGTAATGGCATTTATTTTAATCACAGGTGGCGCCTTTGGCGTTATTTTAAAAACGGGTGCGATTAATAACGGCATTATGGCGCTGATTAATAAAACACAACACGTAGAGTGGATATTCATTCCTTTGCTATTTGTGCTTTTTTCATTAGGAGGCGCAGTATTTGGTATGGGTGAAGAAGCCATCGCCTTTTGTATTGTGTTATTCCCCATTATGAAACAACTCGGTTATGATGCAAAAGTAACCGTATTAACAACTTATGTTGCGACACAGATTGGCTTTGCTACCTCTTGGATGAACCCATTTAGTATCGCTATTGCTCAATCAATTGCAGAGATCCCGGTGTTTTCTGGTGCCGGATTCAGAATGGTTGCGTGGCTGGTTTTTACCTCATTTGGCCTTCTATTTACTATCCGATATGCTAATTCAATCAGATCGGCAAAGAACCTAAGTGCTCAAGAAAATAACAAGTCAATTAGCTTAGACAGCGCAGATAAGCTTATCTTAATAACCTTTATTGCAGGTATTATTTGGGTTATTTGGGGTGTTATGGCAAGGCAGTATTATATTCCTGAATTAGCTGCGCAGTTCTTCTGCTTAGGTGTAGCCTCTGCTGTGATTGCTAGTCTATTTAAAAAACAAGCAGCAAATGAAAGCGCAAATGCATTTAAAGAGGGTGCACAAGAACTCCTACCCGCAGCGCTTTTGGTTGCTTTAGCAAAAGGCGTTATTTTAATACTTGGCGGTAGCGATTTAACATCGCCTTCAACTCTAAATACTTTGCTTTACTATAGCGCCACCAGCATCTCAGTTGTACCAGACTATATAGCCGCTTGGGGTATGCTATTATTTCAAAGTGTGTTTAACTTTTTTGTATCTTCAGGTTCAGGACAAGCAGCAATCACAATGCCGCTAATGTCACCACTGGGTGATCTATTAAATATTTCACGGCAGATTGTAGTGCTGGCGTTTCAATTAGGTGATGGACTAACCAATATATTTATTCCCACCTCAGCAAGCCTCATCGGCTGTTTAGGCATTGTCAAACTTGATTGGAGTGAGTGGGCAAGCTTTATTTGGCGTTTTACCTTAGCGCTCTTTGGCCTTGCTAGTTGCTTTATTTTTCTCGCACATTTTATTAACTATCAGTAAAAGATTTAATTATGTTAACACTTATAAAAGGCGCAGATATTTTCGCTCCTTCGCCGCTTGGAAACCAAGATGTTTTAATCGCGGGCGGAAAAATCGTGGATATACAGCCTGAAATTAATATCGAAAATTATCATGGTGTTACCATCGTTGATGGATCTAATTGCATTTTAACTCCGGGGTTTGTTGACTCTTTAGTCCATATAACAGGTGGTGGCGGTGAGGCTGGTTTTGCTAGCAGAACACCTGAAATGAACCTAACAGATGCAACATTGCATGGTACAACAACGGTTATCGCCGCGCTTGGTACTGACTCAAGTAGTCGAACCCATAGTAATTTAATTGCAAAAGCAAAAGCACTTAAAGAACGAGGATTGAATGTTTTTTGCCATACAGGTTCATATCACTTACCTGCTAAAACACTGACTGGTTCAATAACGAATGACATTATGTATATTGAGGAGTTTATTGGTGTCGGTGAAGTCGCCATTTCTGATCATCGCAGTAGTCAGCCAACGGCTCAGCAACTTGCTGAACTAGCCGCTGAAGCAAAAGTGGCTGGCATGTTAAGTGGCAAAAAAGGCACGGTTAGTATTCATGTAGGTCCAGTAGATAGTCACTTATCTTTATTACATGAGATAGATAGCTTAACTGATATTTCGCTTAGCCAGTTTTATCCTACGCATATGAATCGTAATCTAGCTTTACTCAATGCGGGCGTGGCGTTTTGCAAAGCGGGTGGCACTATCGACTTTACCACAAGCACGACAGAGTATGATCTTGCCCATGGTGAATATTCAGCCGCGCAGGCACTGGCTTACTGCCTTAAAAATAATGTACAACCGACTAAGCTCACCATGAGCTCTGATGGTCATGCAAGCTTACCTATTTTTGATGATAACTTTAATCTATTAGGTCTTGAAGTTGGTAAAGAATCAACATTGCATAGCTCGTTTGTAGAAGCCGTTCAAGAATATGGTGTATCGGTTGAACACGCATTAATGGCTATTACCTCAAATCCAGCTGATGTGCTTGGTATTAATAAAGGTAGAGTGACTATCAATGCAGATGCAGATCTGGTGTTACTTGATAATGCATCACTGCAGCCCATTGAGTGTTGGTCAAATGGCGTACACATGGTGCATCAAGCTAAGGCAATAGTGAAAGATACTTTTGAATAAAGGCTGCATGAGCAGCCTTAATTGCTTTCTTCTGAAATTCGAGTAACTAAGAGTTGCTCGACCTTCACTCCTTCAACATCAACCACTTCAAATTTAAACCCGCCAAAGTGTATAAACTCGGCGCGCTTCGGAAGTCGCTTCATCGTATAAATAAGGAATCCGGCAACAGTTTCATAATGTGATTGATCAGGAAACTCTTCTATCTCTAGCACTTTAGCAAGCTCAACCACAGGTGTCAGGCCATCCACTAACCAAGAAGTGTTATCACGTTGAATAATTAACTCTTCGCCCTGATGACTGATCAAATCACCCATAAAGCCTTTCATTAAATCTTTAACAGTGACAATGCCAACCATCAGTGCATATTCATTAACAACAACAGCAAATGGCTCTGCTGCTTTTTTAAAGGTATTTAATGCTTCAGAAAGACTGAGTGTTTCTGGTAAGTAAAAAATATCACGGCTGATTAACTCACTATCTATCTCAGCAGTTTGCCCTTTAAGTACTTTACGAAGGATATCTTTTGATTCAACCGAACCAATTAATTTGTCTAAACTACCATCACACACTAAAAAGTGATTATGCGGGTGCTCAATAATTTTGGTAGCGACTTCTTGGGCATCAGCTTTTACATCAAAAAATACAATTTGATCACGTGGAGTCATCACACTCGATAAAAACCGGGCCTCCAAATCAAACACATTGCCTATTAACTCATATTCCTGTTGCTGTAGGCTGCCATATTCAGCCCCAGCATCCATCATAGCAACGATGTCTTCTGTGGTAACAATATCTTCTCGTTCAGCCGGAACTTTAAAGGCGCGTAAAATAAAGTTTGTAGTGCCATTAAAGAACACAACAAATGGCGTTAATGCAAAGGTAACCCAGCGCATTATAGACACCACATTGACAGCAACAGCCTCTGGCATAATCATCGCCAGGCGTTTAGGCAGTAAATCTGCAAATAAAATGAATAATGAGGTTATGCTAAAAAACGAAATCAAAAAGCTAATTTGACTTAGTAACGGGCCTTGATAAATCATCCCTAAAATTTGTTCAATATAAGGTGATAAGGCTTGCTCACCGACAATACCACCTAAAATAGCAATCGCATTCAAGGCAATTTGTATCATCGCAAAAAATGCCCCCGGCTGCTCTTGCAACGTTAATACTGCCTGGGCTTTTTTATTGCCTTCGTCGACCATAACCCTTAATTTTATCTTACGTGATGCAGCAATAGCTATTTCGCTC